>NZ_JBGONU010000014.1:0-31084 GCF_041439295.1 Vibrio sp. 1F253
GACAGATGATGACTAAAGGATTATTTACCGACTCTTTTTTACAATAGAGCAGATACGTAACCTTACCGATCTTACTTTTTTCTACTACAACACCTTCCATGAACGCCCCTTATATTTCAATATATTCGTTTATGAGCACGATAAACCGTTAAGCTTCAGAAAACAGCTAAAGCTGATTAGACGGCAAATTATCATTCTTTATCTTTTTTGTGCAACTGAATTTATATCAACATAATTGACAGCATGCGAATAAGTAAAGGATTTACCGAACAATGGGGCATTTCTGAGTCAGGGCTGTCTGTCGGGTTGGCTAGTTTCATGTTGGTGTTCATGGCTAGCCATGGTCGGGAGTTAAGAGGTTCGCCTCTTGCCCGCAGCTCACGTTCATCTTTTGCGAAGCAAAAGTGTGACGGGAGCGCAACGGGTTGCTATACCGTCTCACTTTTTAGTGACACGGTTTTTGTCGGTTTACTGCCAAGCTTATTTTACTGAGATGTGCTCAACTGAAAGCTATTCACAGCATCAACCAACTCTTCTGGGGATAGCCGTTTCGCATAATGTCCGTAGGTCATCGTATTGTGTTTATGCCCAATTATCTGAGCGACCACATGCTCTTCGATGCCCGCCTTTTGCAGTTCATCAACAACGGTATGACGGAATGAATAGGCTGTTGGGCGTTGTCCCGCTTTGAAATGACAGGCATCAAGAACATCACCAAAAACGTCACGGTAATCTTTTGACCAATCCAAGTCGTCTCCACGGGGAACTAGGTCAAAAAGCTGAATAGCACCTTGTTGTTTTCGTTGCTCTACATAATCAAGAAAGCGTGATTGAAGCAACTTCTGGTGTATTGGCACAACTCTGTTGGAAGCCGCATTTTTTAGGTGTTGGTTTTCCGCATCATCGGAAAAGTGGATACAAGGGGTATGACCTAACGTGATGTCCTTGATGCGAAGTTGACAAGCCTCTGAAGGGCGGCAGCCTTGATGCATCTGTAACTTGGTTATCCAGTCAAATTGCTCACCTTGCTCACTATAGGCATGACTAGAGAATAGTTTCTTCAGCTCTATCGCTTTCCAACGCCTACGCTGAGTTGAGCTATTTGTATTTTTTGGTAGCTTCACCACCATAAATGGATTAGTTGCTATCAATTCTTTTGCCACACACCAATTAAAGAACTGCCGATTTGCGGCCAGATAGTCTTTTAAGCTCTTATGGCTAAGCTTACGCTGTATCAGCTCATCTCTGTAAGCCATGGCAAGGCTGTTACTTGGCTTTTCTTTCCCTTGGCTTAATAGATAGTTTAGAAAATCACTACAACGCTGCTGGAGCTGTTTAATCGTCAATCGGGTCACATTCTCAAGCTGCTTCGATTCAATGAACTGAACCAGCGCCTCTTTTCCAACACTTAGTCTCGGCGCTGTTGCCTTTGCTTCTACGGCAGGTCGCAGTATTGGTGCATTCGTCGTTGTCTCTGGTTGAGAACGATAACTTTGACGCAACTGATTAATACTATGAGTAAGCTCAGCTTTGAAATCGGCAAAACTTAATGCAGTGACTTTGGCTCTGTCGAAAAGAGCATGGAGTAATTGAACCTGTTCGATATTTCTCAGGTAAGCGACTTTACGTTCACGAGTTAGAAGAGAGAATTTAAACTCTTTGGGATAACCGCTGCTACGCAGTGAAAGTGGGGTGGCGATGCGTGTGTAGTATACGCTATTTGGAAGTCTCAATAAGTACATCTGTGCTACCTTTCTGTGCAAGATGATTTTCGAGGCTTTAGATACGAAAAAACCGCTGTAAAAACAGCGGTTTAATCTTTAAGAGTGGTGGAGGGATAGGGATTTGAACCCTAGAACCGCTATTAACGGTTGCCGGTTTTCAAGACCGGTGCTTTCGACCACTCAGCCATCCCTCCAGTGCCGCAAATAATATAGTGGTGTGATTCGCTTGTAAATACCCTTATTAACTGACTGCTTTTTTTATGAACAAGTTTGTGTGTTTTTGTTCTGAATGATTATATGTTGTTCGGTTTATTAAGAGGCAGACAAAATCTAATATTCAACAAGCCAAGTATTCCCAACTTTTGTTATACGTGAAGTGTTTCAGTGTCATTAAAAAAGAAAGTATCTAATTGGTTCGCAGGCAAAGTTATGAGGGGAGTGGCTTAGGCATAAGAACTTTCAGCTAGGGACTTTTAACTAAGAGCTTTTAACTTAGAACTCTGAGCTCGGAGTTTAAAACTAGGTATAAAGTGAATGGGTTTGAAACTGGGACTGCAGAGAGTTTTGTTAGATGGGCCTTATATTTTAGATAAGCTTCAGATGCAAAAAAGCCGCTGATTTCTCAGCGGCTTTCTTAAATGTGGTGGAGGGATAGGGATTTGAACCCTAGAACCGCTATTAACGGTTGCCGGTTTTCAAGACCGGTGCTTTCGACCACTCAGCCATCCCTCCAGTGGCGTGAATAATATAAGGGGCAGAGGATCTTGTAAACCCTTAATTTTCATAATTTTGTTTTGTTGCTTGTTTTCTAATCATTCACGGCAATAAAAAAGGGAAGCCATTGGCTTCCCTTTTCTTTTTGATGATCATTTAGTCATTTTTGGTATAGAACCGCTGTAACTCAGTAAGGCCTTGCATCAACACTGGCAAGCGAGGGCTTACATCTTTCAGACGTTTGTAATTCTGATCGTACAATTTGTAGTTACCAAACTTATCTAACACCGTTGTTTGTTGGTCAGTAACAAGAGCAAGTTCACGTGAGTCTCCTGCAAGAATCCATTTTCTTCTACGCTCATCAAACAGGCTATGTCCACTACTAAAATCTGTAGGGTTCGAAGATACACCTAATAGCTCTTGCATTAGCGTGACTGACACATCTAGGTGACTAGAACGGTGAGTATATTCAGATGCTGACTTACCTGGCCATTTGATGAACAGAGGCACTTGTAGTTGGTAACGACTGTAATTGGAGTTTGCGCCCCAACTGTTGGTTTTCGTCTCGTTAAATTCAGTACCATGGTTAGAGGTAATGATAACCACTGTGTTGTCTTGAAGATCTAGGCGCTCCAACTCTGCGTAGATTTTCGTTAACTGAACATCAGCCGCTTGAGTCGATTTTTGGTAATCTGCAGTAAAACGTTCAGCGGTAGTCAACGTCACATCTGTTTCGTAACTAGAGAAGTTATCGAGCGTTGTTAGCTCAATAAAGTTAAACCAAGGGCTTTTTGCTTGTGGTGATTGAACCCATTCAGACCAAGCTTGTATTGCGCTTTGGTCATCATCTGTTGCTTGCTCTGGGAGCGCATCACGGCCTCGGAAGATGACTTCCGGGTAAAGGGCGTCGTCAAAGTCATCACCGCTAAAAGCGGCAAGTGTATAATTGTGATGATCTAGCACATCGAGCAGTACTGCGCTCGAACCTTGTGCTTTGATGCTGCTTGCGTAGCTGCTAGGAAGGCCATAGAACAATCCGAAAATACCAAACATGTCGTTACTTGAACTGTAGTGATTGGTGAAGTTGATCGATTGTTGTGCATAGGCATAGCTGCTTGGCATTGCAGTGCTATTGAGTGCATCAGCGCGAAGATTATTCACACTCACAAGCAGAATATTAAGATCAGCACTGCGGCGGTTGTATTGAATTTTTTCTAGTGGGTAGCTAACTAAGTTTACGTTCTCTTGGTTCGCTTCTAAACGCTGTAAATACTCTTCACGGTCTAATAGACCATGCTTTTCCATAAAGCTTTTTGCTGTCATAGGATAAGACAGTGGGAAATTCGCTTTCTGGCTTGTAATTGGGTTGTAGAAATACGCATCAGCCCACATGTAGGTCAAGTGGCTGCTGATGAAACACAAGAAGAAGACGGCAGTAATCGGACGGCCAATGTGTTTATGAGACAGTTTACGTTGCTTACGCCAAACCCACTCAGACAGACCTAGCTGCAATAAGAAGATTAGTGGCATTACAATGAAGAGGTGCTGCAAATCAGAAGTGAGTGCAGACTCCTCTCCACTGAATAAAACCTCCCACACGACAGGTGTCAGGTGGAGGTTTATATTTTGATACGTTTGAGTATCAATCAGTAGGACAGTTAAACCTATGGTTGCGAAGATAACGGCAACCAAACGTAATAACTTCCTCGACGGAAGAATAAAAGTGAGTGGGAACAGCACTAATAGATAGAGCGCGAACACCAAAAATCCAAAATGACCAACCCATGATGCAGCCAAATAGAATTGACCCAATAGGGTTTCCGGCCAAGCAGATTGAGTAATATAACGAGTACCAATCAACATCGCAGCAATGATGTTGAAAAATGCAAACCAGTGGCCCCAACCTACCAGTCGAGATACACGATCGCTATATGAGTTTGCGCTGTCTACCATTTATAATTCTTTTTCCGTCAATCAAACTTAGTGAGACTTTTTATCTTCAAGAGAAGAAATTAAAGCTTCGGCAAATTTTTCAGCAATTCCTTTGCGTTGTGAAGCAGCAACGTTCTGATTTAAGACATTGGTTGCGATATTTCCAGCGATCATCAATGAAAGCTCAGGTGAAGCTTTGTGCTTAGTCAGTACAGCACCTACTTCAGCTAGGATTTTTTCAACTTGATCATCTGTGTATTTAGATATAATCGGCATAAGGACTCTAATAATGATAGTAAAAGCGGCTTATGATAACCTACTATGCACAACAACTGAAACCTGAACGGTAATATTTTCGCTATGAGCCTTCACCTTTCCAACGTAATTTTACACCAGCTAAGCAAGAACGATCAGGAAGAGCTGATTGTTAACTATCGTGCTGAATCTCTAGAAAACGATACTGCATCTGAAAACCTAGTCGCGGAACTTCACCGAGTTTTTAATTCAAAAGCAGGTAAAGGATTTGGTTCTTTCAAATCCGACAGCGAATTCCAGCAGTCGTTGCATGAATTTCGAGCTGGAGAACAAAGTTTTTATGATTTCTCTCAAAAAAGTGCGCTACGTCTAAAAGATGAGCTTTCAAAGTATCCTTTTGCTGATGAAGGCACTTTGGTACTGGCTGAATATCAATCACTGGCGACAGACTACCTTTTCATCGGACTACTGCCTTCTAACCAAAGTTTGAAAGTGACCGAAGGGCTAGATATTAGTGCGACGGATTACCTGGATATCTCGAAGATGGATATTGTTGCGCGCCTTGATCTTTCAACATACGACACAGACAAAGAGTCAAACCGTTACCTTACTTATATTAAAGGGCGCGTTGGTCGTAAAGTCGCTGACTTCTTCTTAGACTTCCTTCAAGCAGAAGTAGGCTTGGATGCTAAGCAGCAAAACCAAGTATTGATGCAAGCGGTAGAAGACTTTGTTTCTGACTCTAAGTTAGAGAAAGAAGAAGCGATCAGCTATAAAAAACAAGTTGCGGATTACTGTAACGAACAGCTTAAAGCGGGTGATGAAGTTCAAGTTCGTGAACTTTCTGGAGAATTGCCAGCAAGCACAGATGGTACAAGCTTCTTTGACTATACTAGTGAGCAAGGCTACGAGTTAGAAGACAGCTTCCCAGCAGACCGCGCAACTATGCGTAAACTAACAAAATTTGTTGGTGCTGGTGGCGGTTTGAATGTTAGTTTTGATAGTCTGCTTTTAGGTGAGCGTATCTTCTACGATCCAGAGACAGACACGCTAACCATTAAAGGGACGCCACCGAACTTACGTGATCAACTGACTCGCAATAAGTCATAGTCCGAAGTTATTAGGTAGCAAGCGACAGCAGGTTGTTGTCGCTTGTTTATGTTTAGCAACATAATGGTTTAGAGTTCGCATGAACAAGGAATATCGATGGAACAATCAGTAGCAAAGCCCAATCGCTTTAAAAGACCAGCAACTTTTTTGGTTGCACTCTTGGCTCTGTGGCTACTTCCTTCACTGGCACTCCTTAATCTAAGCCGTTCTTACTCTCACTCGCTCGCTCAAATTGAAGAGCTCGGTATTCGCGTTAATGAACTGAGGCAATCGCTTTATTTCTCTGAGCCGCTGCGAGTCTCTCGTATTAATGATTTAGCACTCGATGCTCAGTTAGTTTATTCGATCCGACTGCAGATAGAATCTGATTTCCAACACGCCTTGTTTCGCCCTGATGTGAACCAACTGCTTTACGTTGCCGATCAATTTTTAGAAAAATTTGATGAATTCATTCCGATAGAAAGTCAGGTGCAAGATATCGTCGATAACATCAAAGTGTTACGCACAGATACTGAACTTTCCCCTAAGTTAAAGCCGCTACTCAACGAATTTGGTGTCGTCGTTTTTGAAGCGATGTATTCCGATAACCAAAGTTCATCAGCAACTTATCGCGCCTTTGATTCTATTCTTGAAAAATCTTATTCATTAAAATCCGAAGAACAAGATGCACTCCAACTATTACTGGCAGATGCTTCAGCATTGCTGAGTGATTACGCTCAGCTCAATTATTTAGTCGATAAAATTAAGAAGAATTCAGTAAACGAACAGATCATTAAACTTGAAGCTGAGTTCCATGAACGTCAATACAACCTATTATTGATCATGCTAGGGTTAAGCTTAGTGGCAATGATTGCGTTAGTGTTGTGGAGTGTTAGGTCCCAAAAATCGAAGAAAGAAGTAGACCAAGCACTCAAACAGGAACCAGTCATCGATTCAAGTCAGGACGATGCTCTCTCTACTTCCAACAAAGATACGTCTTCTCGTAATGATACTGCTTCTCGCAATAATATTGTTTCTCATAGTGATACTGTTTCTTCCGCGGTGACGCCACCAAGTAATCCCCCATCAGTATTAGATATTACGCCAGCGAGTCAACATTCTGATATCCAACCACAGCAGAGTGTTTGTACGACAAGCCCGCAAGCTATTTCACAAGAACCGATTTTGCAAGAACCTATTCCACAAGTTCCGGTTCAGCAAAACTCTATTCAGCAACCCCCAACTCAGCGAACACCAGAACAAGTGCAAGAGCCAGAGAAGCACATTGCCAGTGTTACGGATTCAAAGCCAGCGATTGATATTGAAGAGATGCTAGAGACTCTTGATGGCGATACCGAGTCTGTTGAATTGTTGCTAGGGGTCTTTGTCGAAGATCACGCAGATGACTACACCAGATTCAAATCTCTGCTCACCAAGGATGAAACCTCTGCTGCTCGCATTGTGCACAGCTTAAAAGGCGTGGCTGGCAGCATCAAAGCGTCTCGGTTAGCGATCATTGCAGCGACTATTGAAATGACAATGAAGCAGTCCAGAGCCATCAGCGAGCACGATTTAGCCGAACTAGAGATGGCGATAAAAGCCTCTGTAGATTCTGCTCATGACTATTTAAATACCCAACGTTAACTTTTACAGGTTTTTTGACAATACTCTGACGAAGCGCTCCTACAATCCGCGCCCTTAGTCTTTGTCAGAGGTTTATATGTCACGAGTTTCGAGTCGAAATTGGATCGTGTTAGTGCTTAGCATTGTGCTAAGTGGTTGTTCTCTTTTGGAAGTTAAGCTAGATAGTCAAACGACGCCTCTTACTCAGCAAGAGTTACAGGCTCGGATCATGACGCGTGAATACGCCAAGATGTTTTTTACACGAGTAGAAGACTCGGCCGATCTCATTGCGCAATCTTACCCTGCTGATGACACCTTACATCAATCTTATGTGTTGCTTTGGAAGATCCATGCTGAGCAGGGCTTACAACAAGCGGCGTACCAAACTTCCCCAATGTCAGCATTAATTGACTCATGGGTTTTCACAGCCCAAATGAATCAGTTTTATAGCCAAGGCGATGGCGCGGATCTGTTCGTGACGGATAATGCGGTAGAGACGGCTCGTTCTCTTGACCAAGAAGCAGAGAAA
Organism: Vibrio sp. 1F253; assembly: GCF_041439295.1. Taxonomy (NCBI): domain Bacteria; kingdom Pseudomonadati; phylum Pseudomonadota; class Gammaproteobacteria; order Vibrionales; family Vibrionaceae; genus Vibrio; species Vibrio sp. 1F253. The sequence continues at coordinate 7,867 of NZ_JBGONU010000014.1, forward strand.
CTGGCAAAGGGTGTATTGAGCTCGAGTGATTTCAAGAGCAGCAAAGCATTCGTCGCAGAGTTCGCCGCGAGCAATCCTTTTAGAGATCTTACCTTCAGAAGTACGCCTGCTTATCGCGAATGGCTGGCTCATCTGGGTAAAGACGAATCTCAAATCGTTCAGAGCCTAGGTACTATGCCGGAGGCGATGGGCGATGCATCAGACCGCTTAAGCCTAATGGCTGATCAAACGCCAAAATTGATGACGTGGAAGGCCGAGTTGGTGGCGATGAACAGTTCGCTCACAGGTGAAGATTTGTCGATGACATTGGAAAGCCTTCGTCAAACATCAGCAAGCATGCAAGACTTCATTGAGAACAACCCTGAATACATGCAAACACTGGCTTCTATTATGTCGACAGAAATGCAGCCTTTACTCAACGACCTAAGTGATAAGACAGATCAAAAATTGGCGATGCTCACTGAAGAACGTGTAGCGTTAGAAAAAATGGTGACACGAGAGAGAGAAGCTCTGGTCGCGATGATTGCGAAAGAGCGTATTGAAATTGCAGGCATTGTGACTTCTGAAAGGGAACTGTTTACACAAGATCTTGATCGTGTCTCTCAAGAGGTGTTGGTACTCGCGATTGATAAACTGATGGACTTAATCAAAGGTGTGATTATCTACTTCATCCTGTTTATCTTGGTGGTGTTCTTTGCACCGTTAGGCATCGGTTATTGGTTGGGTAAACGAACCGCTAGCAAATAAATTCAGTAATTAAGTAGATCAAAAAAGAGCGCTCTAGAGCGCTCTTTTGGCATTTATATCATCAACATTTTTGTGCTTACGCACTAAAGCATTAAAGTATCAAAACATTAGCTTAAGCTTGTTGCTTGCTCAGTTCAGCGGCTTCTTCAGTTTCAAGCGCTGGTGCTGTTGGTTCACATTTATCAACGAACCAACCCATGTAAGACGTTACGATAGTCACGAGGATACAGATGAAGCTCAACCACATGAACGGAGCGTAAGAGAGCGTTGCGACACCAAGAATGCTCGCCATGTAGATGCCGTTGTCACTCCAAGGAACCATGCCTGAAGTTAACGTGCCACCGAACTCAGCGTTACGAGATAGATTTTTACGTTGGTAACCTAAACGGTCGTAGTTTTTCGCACAGATTTTTGGCGTTAGGATTAACGATACGTACATTGCAGAACCGAATACGTTACCCATGAAGGCCGTGCCGATCGTGCTTGTTGCTAGAGAACCAGCGCTATTTACTCGGCGCTCGAACACCTTAGCAATCGTCTCTAATACGCCCACTTTATCCAGTAAGCCACCAAAACCTAAACCAAACACAATCACCGCTACCGAACCAAGCATTGAAGACATGCCGCCACGGTTAAGAATCGAGTCAATAAACTCTACGCCAGAGGAGATAGAGAACGGTGCCCAAGCAGTATTGAATGCCGTTAGGAAATCGATATCTTGGATCATGACTGCCCAGATAATACCTAGCAGAGAACCGAAGCTGATTACCGGGAATGAAGGCATGCGGAAAGCCAACAGACCAAGCACGATCAGTACTGGGACAAATGAGTAAGGCGTGATGTAGAACTGAACTTCCATTGCTTTAATGACAGAATCTACTTGGCTCATGTCAACGTTACCTGCGTAGTGAAAACCAAACGCAGTAAACATGATGCCAGTAATCACGTAGCTGATTAACGCAACTGGCAGCATGCCCTTGATGTGCTCAACCACTTCAACACCAGACATTGAAGAAGCCAGAATCACTGAATCAGAAAGTGGAGACATCTTGTCACCGAAGTAACAGCCTGACAGTACTGCACCTGCAGTAATCGGTGCTGGAACACCTAGACCTTGGCCTATGCCCATCATCGCGATACCTGCTGTACCCGCGGCGCCCCAAGAAGTACCAGTTGCCAATGCGGTTAGAGAACAGATAATCATGGTCGCTAAAAGGAAGATAGAAGGGTGGATTGCTTTCAGACCATAGTAAATGATAGTAGGTACGATCCCGCCTGAGATCCAAGTACCAACAAGAGCGCCAACGGCTAAAAGTATTAAAACCGCGCCTAAGCCATTGGATATTCCTTTGAGTGCCGCTTTTTCTAAGTCTTTGTATTCGTGGCCAAGGCGAATACCGAGAACCATGATAATGAACCAGCCAATATACAAGGCAAGTTGAATTGGAAGGTCAAGCTTTGCAGTAAAGGAAAAAGCAAGGGATAGAAATAATCCTAACGCGATGAATACCTGCAATAGGTTCGGTAGGCGAGTTTTACTCTGCTTCATAAAAGCCTCTTGTGATTTCGAGCATTTATAGTGCTTCGTTATGGTGTGTGGTGCAAAACGGACACTACAGTAATTAGTTTATTATATCGAAAAAATACGTCCAAGTTGTGATATTTGACTGCTAACGCAGTCAATCGTGGTTTCATTATCTGAAATGTTGTTAAATTCATGGTTGTTACATGTTGAAACTTGTCGCGCGTTGTTTTTGTTTTGTGAAGTATTATTCTGAATAGTATTGATTAAAAAGAGGGATTTACTGTTTGTGACGCGAGTGGGACTAAGCTGCTTTGGCGATGCAAATGTTTGAATTTGAGGATAATGGGCGTTTTATCAATGAGGTGGATATTAAATGTCGATACAGGGATAACTGCACGATTCATTGCGTTCACTTAAAAGAAACGAAAAAGTTACACTTTTTGACAAAAAGCACTTGAGTTCTGTTTCTGAAAAACTTATAGATGGGGGAGAGCAATTTTTAATTTATACATGGAGAGTGAGCGATGAGAGTAGGTCTAGTTGGTTGGCGCGGTATGGTTGGTTCTGTATTGATGCAACGTATGGTTGAAGAGAAAGATTTCGACTTGATTGAACCTGTTTATTACAGTACGTCTCAGATTGGTATTCCTGCCCCTGTTTTGGGTGGTAAAGATGCGGGTCTACTTCAAGACGCTTTTGATATTGATAGCCTAAAACAGCTTGATGCGGTGATTACCTGTCAAGGCGGAGACTACACCTCAAAAGTATACCCAGCACTGCGTCAAGCAGGTTGGAAAGGCTACTGGATTGATGCGGCTTCTACCTTACGTATGGACGCGGATTCAATCATCACTCTTGATCCTGTTAACTTGGCTCAAATCCAACAAGGTATCCACGGCGGGACTAACACTTTCGTAGGCGGTAACTGTACTGTGAGCTTAATGCTTATGGCTTTGGGTGGTCTATACGAGAAAGGCATGGTTGAGTGGATGAGTGCCATGACTTACCAAGCCGCTTCAGGTGCGGGCGCTAAGAACATGCGTGAACTGATCTCACAAATGGGTGTGATCAACGACAGCGTAAGTTCTGAGTTAGCGAACCCTTCAAGTTCAATTCTTGATATCGATAAGAAAGTCGCTGATACCATTCGTTCATCTTCATTTCCAACCGATCAGTTCGGTGCTCCGCTTGCGGGCTCACTGATTCCTTGGATCGATGTGAAGCGTGAAAACGGTCAAAGCAAAGAAGAGTGGAAAGCCGGCGTTGAAGCGAACAAGATTCTTGGCCTAGATGGTCAGCCAATCCCAATTGATGGCACTTGTGTACGAATCGGTGCAATGCGTTGTCATGCTCAAGCACTAACAATCAAGCTTAAGCAAGACGTGCCAATGGACGAGATCGAAGAGATCATCGCGACGCACAATGATTGGGTTAAAGTGGTTCCTAATGACCGTGACATCACGGCACAGGAGCTAACACCAGCGAAAGTAACAGGCACTATGTCTGTACCAGTCGGTCGTCTGCGTAAGATGTCTATGGGTAACGACTTCCTGAACGCGTTCACTGTCGGTGACCAATTACTTTGGGGTGCTGCAGAACCACTACGCCGTACTTTACGCATTATCCTTGCTGAGAAAGCGTAATCGGCAAGATTGCTTAAATTCTATTAGCTGATAAACCGAAAGGGTTGACGATAAACGTCAACCCTTTTTAGTTTATTGATATCTCGTTATTCGGCCCTCGAAACTGCCCTTAAACCTCTTCGCATCTCGAGTCTGCTTTTATTTCTCTTCTGTAACGACACGCTTGTCGGGGTCTGCCAATTCACTCGCACAGTGTTTGCAATACATAGCATCCGAATCATGGCCGGCGCGGTTACAGTTCGGACACTTTACCAACTCTTTGTGCGAGTTCATCTCATTGCTGAGCTCTGCAGTAATAATCCCTGTCGGTACCGCTAAAATAGAGTAACCCAATAGCATGGTCAGAGAAGCGATCGCTTTCCCTAACGCGGTTTGAGGGATCATGTCACCGTAGCCAACCGTCGTAATGGTTACGATTGCCCAATAAATACTGTGGGGAATACTTGTAAAGCCATTTTCTGGCCCTTCAATAACAAAGATAAGCGCGCCGAAGATAACAACTAAGATGCCAACTGTGCTGAAAAAGATCAGTATCTTTCGTCTTGCCATTAACAGTGAACGTAACAGAATGTTTGAATCTTGCAGGTAGCGAACCAGTTTTAGGATTCGGAAGATACGCATCACACGCAGCAGTCTTACCACACCCATAAATGAAGCGCCTGGGAAGATGATCGCTAAGTAGGTCGGAAGAATCGCCAATAGGTCCACGACACCATAAAAGCTGGTGGCATAAGATTTTGGTTTCGGAGAACAATAGAGCCTTAACAAATACTCAAGAGTGAAGAGAGCAGTAAAAGTGTATTCAATATAACGCAGCTGCTGTGACCATTCGGTCATGACATTAGGGATGGACTCTAAGATCAGAACCAATAGCGAAGCCAAGATTGCAACGATCAGAGAAATATCAAATGCACGTCCGGCTGGCGTGTGAGTACCAAAGATAATGACGTACAAATGATGCTTGAGTGGCTTGCGTGACATAAGGAGAGGTTCGTCTTCTGTTAAATGCGTTAACAGTCATTATACAAGCTTCATAATAACGAGGCGAGTGAAAGCCCAATTGCTTTACTCGCCTCATCTATATTTCAATATTGTTGCCCTTTATAGAGCAACCGAAATGTCGTTAAACGTTATGCCAAACCTGGGAACAGATTACGTAGGCCATTGGCGATGAACTCGATGCCCAATGCACCAAGAATCAAGCCCATGATACGCGTGATCACGTTGATACCCGTTTGACCTAAAAAGCGAACGATAACTGGTGCTGAACGGAACAAAAGCCAAGAGCAGGTTGCAAACGCGATGATGCTAATGCCAATTCCCACAGTATCAATGGCTGCAGGGTAACGAGATCCGTAAACAATGGTCGAGCTGATTGCCCCGGGGCCCGCCATTAATGGCATCGCAAGAGGAACAACACCGATTTGCTCTTTGCTGATGTATTCAGATTTCTCTTGTTTATTCTGCTTATCTTCACCGAGCTTACCGCTCATCATCGAAAATGCGATGCTCAATAATAGCAAACCACCTGCAACACGAAATGAATCCAGGGAGATGCTAAACATATCAAGCAGCATTTGCCCCGCGACAAGCGACACAATCAGGATAACGGCAACGGCAATATTTGCTTGTAAGGCTGTCCTGTTCCTCTCTTCTGGCGGCATATGTGCAGTAAGGGAAACAAAAACAGGCATGATGCCGATTGGGTTTACGGCAGCAACAAGCCCAAGGAAGAATTGCATAAAAATTGCGAGTTCTAAGCCTTGCATGAGAGCGATCTCCAGTTAGCGAATTTTAAGGTTGAAGGTTTGATTCGGTGAATAGTCTGAGCGCGTAATGTAAGGGACAAATCGGATTTGCACGAATGAAAAAAACTAACCTGAAATAGGGGATTATTTTTAGAAAAACTAATTGAATATCACTTTTGTATTGGCGGTGTTGCGAGTTGGTTGTTAGTGTTTCATTTTGTAATTTATTATCGAGTAACTGTTAACTGTCGCACGAATTTAATAAAAATTATGTCAAAATCTAGCCCGTGCAATGGTATGGATATACTCTCAGTAGCACGAATATGGCTGTATACATGTAATTTAACTGACTAAAAATGAAACTTTTTTACAGTTTATGACTCTATGTAGAAAAAGTTTGTCTGTTTGCTTGTTTTTTGAACTAACGAAAAGTGTGATTTTAATCTATATAAATCATCATCTTAAGTGTATTTTTGCGATTGCCTTACTACTTTTTGGTTAATTCTTTTTGGGTAACTGATCTGGGTCAATTTTTTTCACACTGTGAAATAATATACTCAGTCCTGAAAGCAATTTACTAAGAACGTTGTTGTTTGAGGTTAAAAGCAAGCAGCGAAATTAATAAAAAGTTTTTAATATTTATTATTTTAGGAGATCCACCATGCCTGTAACTAACTTAGCGGAACTTGATGCTCTAGTAGCACGCGTTAAAGCAGCACAAGAAGAGTTTGCAACATTCTCTCAAGAGAAAGTAGATGCAATCTTCCGCGCAGCTTCTCTTGCTGCTAACCACGCTCGTATCCCACTTGCACAACAAGCAGTTGCTGAATCTGGAATGGGTATTGTTGAAGATAAGGTTATCAAAAACCACTTTGCATCTGAATTTATCTACAACAAATACAAAGACGAAAAAACATGTGGCATTCTTGATGAAGATGAAAGCCTAGGCACAATGACTATCGCTGAGCCTGTAGGTATCATCTGTGGTATCGTTCCAACAACGAACCCAACTTCTACAGCAATCTTCAAATCTCTAATCTCTCTTAAAACACGTAACGGCATCATCTTCTCGCCACACCCACGTGCAAAGAACTCAACTAATGACGCAGCGAAGCTTGTTCTAGACGCAGCTGTAGCAGCGGGTGCACCAAAAGACATCATCGGTTGGATCGACCAACCATCTGTAGAGCTTTCTAACGCGCTGATGAAGCACGACGGTATCGCACTTATCCTTGCTACTGGTGGTCCAGGCATGGTTAAAGCAGCATACTCTTCTGGTAAGCCTGCTATCGGTGTTGGTGCTGGTAACGTTCCTGTAGTTATCGATGAAACAGCTGACATCAAACGTGCAGTAGCATCTATCCTTATGTCTAAAACATTCGATAACGGTGTTGTATGTGCTTCTGAGCAAGCTGCAATCGTAGTTAGCGAAGTATATGACGAAGTTAAAGAGCGTTTTGCTTCTCACAAAGCTCACGTTTTATCTAAAGCTGACGCAGATAAAGTACGTAAAGTTCTTCTTATCGACGGCAACCTAAACGCTAAAATCGTAGGTCAACCTGCTCCAGCAATCGCTGAAATGGCGGGTGTTAAAGTTCCTGCTGATACAAAAGTACTTGTAGGTGAAGGCCTTGGTAAAGTTTCTTACGATGACGAATTTGCTCACGAGAAACTGTCTCCAACTCTAGGTCTATTCCGCGCAGACGATTTCGAAGACGCTGTTGCTCAAGCAGTAACTATGGTTGAAATCGGTGGTATCGGTCACACATCTGGTCTTTACACTAACCAAGACGTAAACGCAGATCGCATCCGTTACTTCGGTGACAAGATGAAGACGGCTCGTATCCTAATCAACATCCCGACTACTCACGGTGGTATCGGTGACCTGTACAACTTTAACGTTGCACCTTCTCTAACTCTTGGTTGTGGTTCATGGGGTGGTAACTCTATCTCTGAGAACGTAGGTCCTAAGCACCTTATCAACAAGAAAACTGTAGCGAAGCGAGCTGAAAATATGTTGTGGCACAAACTACCTAAGTCTATCTACTTCCGTCGTGGCAGCCTTCCAATCGCAATGAGCGACCTAGAAGGTAAGAAACGCGCATTCCTAGTAACTGACCGTTTCTTGTTCAACAACGGTTACGCAGATGACGTAGTACAAATCCTGAAATCTCAAGGTATTGAAGTTCAAGTATTCTTCGATGTAGAAGCGGATCCAACATTGTCTGTTGTTGAGAAAGGCGCTGAAGCAATGAAGAGCTTCCAACCTGACGTAATCCTTGCTCTAGGTGGCGGTTCTCCAATGGATGCTGCTAAGATCATGTGGGTTATGTACGAGCACCCAGAAACTCACTTCGAAGAACTAGCAATGCGCTTTATGGATATCCGTAAACGTATCTACAAGTTCCCTAAAATGGGTAAAAAAGCTGAGCTAGTATGTATCACTACTACTTCAGGTACGGGTTCAGAAGTTACGCCATTCGCGGTTGTTACTGACGACAAAACAGGTGCTAAGTACCCACTAGCAGATTACGAAATCACGCCAAACATGGCTGTTGTTGATGCTAACCTAGTAATGAACATGCCTAAGTCTCTAACAGCGTTCGGTGGTTACGATGCAGTAACTCACGCTCTTGAAGCTTACGTATCAGTTCTTGCGAACGAATACTCAGATGGTCAAGCTCTACAAGCTCTTAAGATGCTTAAAGAATACCTACCATCAAGCTACAAAAACGGTTCAGCAGACCCAATCGCTCGTGAGAAAGTACACAACGCTGCAACGATTGCTGGTATTGCCTTTGCGAACGCATTCCTAGGTGTATGTCACTCAATGGCTCACAAAATTGGTGCTGAGTTCCACCTACCACACGGTCTTGCAAACGCACTACTTATCTCAAACGTTGTACGTTACAACGCGAACGATAACCCAACTAAGCAGACTGCATTCTCTCAGTACGACCGCCCACAAGCACGTCGTCGTTATGCTGAAGTTGCTGACCACCTAGGCCTAAGCCAAGCTGGTGACCGTACTGCGCAGAAGATTGAACGTCTACTGACTTGGTTAGAAGAGCTTAAAGTTGACCTAGACATCCCACTGTCTATCCAGGCTGCGGGTGTTAACGAGTCTGACTTCATCGCTAAACTAGACGAGCTAGCTGTTGAAGCGTTCGATGACCAGTGTACAGGTGCTAACCCACGTTACCCTCTAATCACTGAGCTTAAAAAAGTTCTAACAACGTCTTACTTCGGTAAAGCATACGTTGAAGGTGAAACTTTTGAAGGTACGACTGTAATTTTGAAGAAAGCTGACCAAAAGCCAGCTGAAGAAAAAGCAGCACCAAAAGCTAAAAAAGAAAAAGCTAACGCATAATAAGTAAGCATTAGTTTGAGATAGGTTTTCGCTAGCACGATACTTATCTATCGGGAAATTCAAAGCCCCAACCGAAAGGTTGGGGCTTTTTTTATGTGAATTGAAATAGGTTTATTTTTATTATCCATTTACACCTCCGCAGATGCTTACACCTCCGCAGCTACAACCCGTCCGCTAAAGTAATCATTAGAGACAATGTATTCCGTTGTTCTGGTCAGTTCGTCTTGCAGTTGTGCCCAGTGACACCCATTGAGCTTGCCTTCGGAGTTATGAACGGCAGGGACAACACCGCCGACTCGAATACCAAATGGCGTCAGTTCTTTCGCCCAGCTATGGGTAAAGCCGGTAATCATGGAGTTTGCGCTCTCTAAGCCTGACACATCATGAAAGTCATCGTGAGATATCACATTCACAATTACGCCTTCTTTGTCTTGCTCTCGTAACCTCTCTGCACTGATTTGCCCAAATGCGAAAAGGGTCGATGCCATAGCAGACAGATCATTGATAAAGCTACTGACAGGCTGATCGCCAATTAGACTAGGCATTGGGGAACTTATCCAATTGTTGACCAGAACATCGGGCGTCGTGTTGAAGGTGGTTTGAATAAAATCATACACGCTGAGGATAGCTTGGCTGTCATTCCCTTCGAGCGTGTAATGGTAAACAGAGTCGGAGAAGCGGGCACATTGTAAATAAGTCGCCTGAAGTGCTTTTGCGTCTTTATCACAAAGGATGACAGTGGCTCCAAGGTTAACAAAGTGATTCGCAATCGTTCCTCCCAATCGCGAGCCGGCAGATGTTACCAATATAATTGAGCTTTTTATTTCCATCCCAGTACCTAAGCAAATCGTCCATGTTGGATAAGGATGGGTTAAATTTCATACAGCGGGTGTGAATTGGCTCAAACTAAGGTGTACCCATTGATAACTTTTTATGAACTTTATGGCAGGTCACATTTTGCAGTAACTTCAAGTGTTAACCGACATCTCCGGTTTTGATGATGACCAAAGGTGATGGTTCATATTGCCTACATCAATCATTAAAAAAGCGAGATCGAACAAAGAGCAGTCGTGAATATTGAGCGAGAAAGAGGAAGGCTAGGCAGCGGCTATACTTACGCCTGAATCTGATACTGACGTTGAGCTGTCGACAGCTCGTTGTAGAGCGTCGCATTTGGTAAATCAGGTAACTGTTTACTTGCCAGTTTACGCCGGTCATGACCAGAAAGGTTTTGGTAAACCTCTTCGGGGAAGTCGGCTGTATCTTCTGGCATGAAAGCAAGTGCTTCAGGCTTCAAGTAGTGGCTTAGCTTGGCGCTGGCAAGGCTAGCTTGATGAAAGTGATTCGATTGTTGCGCTGAAATTTCATACGACGATTGGTTTGAACGCAGTTGTTGCGGTTCTGCTACGCCAAATTGCTTACGTAAGCGATCTTCAGTCGTTTCAGTGACGTCAATGGTGTCGATGGGAGTACAGTCGCGAACATCATTAGAAAACATAGACAACAGCAACGCAAAATCTGCACGGCGACCTTGCTCAACCGCTTGGCTGATCCCGATGCCGAACTTCAGTTCGTTGATGATTCCTGCTTTGTCTAAAGTATGTATTTGCATGCTGCCTCTCATTGGATACACCTTTAACGGCATGGAGTTGGCAAACTTTAGAGTTTAATTACAGCCAAATAACGAATTTATGTAGGGCGATTGAGAAAGGTAAGAATAGGTTGAAAAGTAGGCTTGATCTGCTAGTTCGTTTCGCAATGTTCGCATTGATTAGAATACGACAGATACAAAAAAGCTCACGCCGAGGCATGAGCTTTCAATAGATAACTTGCTATAAATAGCGCAGCGTAAGTAATAATTACTTAGCTAGGTTCTCTTCTACGAAAGACCAGTTTACTAGGTTCCAGAATGCAGCCATGTAGTCAGGGCGAACATTGCGGAAATCGATGTAGTAAGCGTGTTCCCATAGGTCAACAGTTAGAAGTGGAGTAACACCTTCTTCTGTTAGAGGAGTCGCAGCGTTAGAAGTGTTAACGATGTCTAGAGAACCGTCAGCTTTCTTAACTAACCAAGTCCAAGAAGAACCGAAGTTGTTGATTGCTGAATCAGTGAATTTCGCTTTGAATTCTTCGAAAGAACCGAATGCAGCGTTGATCGCTTCTGCAACCGCGCCTGTTGGTTCGCCGCCTGCTTTAGGAGCAAGACAGTGCCAGTAGAACGTGTGGTTCCAGATTTGAGCAGCGTTATTGAAAACACCACCAGTAGAAGTCTTAACGATTTCTTCTAGTGTTTTGCCTTCAAACTCAGTACCTGGGATAAGACCGTTTAGCTTAACAACGTAAGTGTTGTGGTGCTTACCGTGGTGGAAATCTAGCGTTTCTGCTGAGATGTGTGGTTCTAGCGCGTCTTTCGCGTAAGGAAGAGCCGGTAGTTCAAATGCCATTGCTCAATTCTCCATTGATATGAAAGAGTTAACTCTTTCGATTGCTTCCAGTGATATTATTATTCATGGCTCGCTATATTGCCAACCACGGTCAATTTGCTGACTTGCGATATAGTTTAGCAAGTTTTTACTTTATTAAAAGCTTAATTCATCACTTTTGTGTGAATTGTTAGCTTAACTGGTTAACCTCTTTTTTTATATGGTTTTTATTCTTTTGGTTTGGGGTAGAATAAAGGCAATGAAAGCCGTAATCCATTAACGAGGAAGCAATGGAAACTATCGATAAAATCAAACAGCAAATTGAAGAAAACACTATTCTACTGTACATGAAAGGTTCTCCTAAGCTACCTAGCTGTGGTTTCTCTTCTCAAGCGTCTCAAGCGCTAATGGCATGTGGTGAAAAATTTGCTTACGTAGATATCCTACAAAACCCTGATATCCGTGCAGAGCTTCCAGCTTACGCACAATGGCCAACGTTCCCACAACTTTGGGTTGAAGGTGAGCTAATCGGTGGTTGTGATATCATTCTTGAGATGTTCCAAAAGGGTGAGCTTCAGCCAATCGTTAAAGAAGCCGCTGCTAAAGTAGCTGGCGACGACGCTGAGTAAGCTTTAGGCCTTGGTGCTTAAATATTGAATGGAAGGGGCCTTAATTAGGCTCCTTTTTTCGTTTGAATGGTTCAACAAAGACTCGATAAGGAATGAACAATGAACGTAAAACTTCATTATGTGCATGATCCAATGTGCAGCTGGTGTTGGGGCTACAAGCCAACGCTTGAGTTATTAAAACAACAATTGCCAGCGAGCATTGAGTTTAGCTACGTAGTCGGTGGTTTGGCTCCGGATTCTGAAGAGCCGATGTCAGAAGAGATGAAAGGCAAGCTTCAAGCGATTTGGAAGCAGATTGAAGCTAAGCTGGGTACGGAATTTAATCATGAGTTTTGGACTGAATGCCAACCAGTTCGCAGCACTTACCCAGCGTGTCGTGCAGTGATCGCTGCTGGCTTTCAAGATCACTACGAAGCAATGCTTGAAGCGATCCAACACGCTTACTACCTTCGTGCGATGCTGCCTCATAGCCAAGAAACGCATTTGCAGTTAGCTCAAGAGCTAGGGATGAATGTACAACAGTTTGAAAATGACCTTTCTAGTAAGCTATTGGAAAGCGAGTTAGATGACCAGTTAGGTTTTAAAGAAGCGATGGGTGTGCATTCTTACCCAACCTTAATGCTTGAGGTAAACGGTATCTTTAGCGAAGTTGAATTGGATTACCATTCAACTGAAGCGACGCTCAAGTCTATTCGCGAAATTCTAGTGAATAACGCTCCCGCTGTATAATCCAGCGAGAGCTGTCTGTATTGACGCAATAACCTCTAAGGCTTACTCATAAGAGTAAGCCTTTTCTTTTGTCTGACGTAGTTGGTTTATCTCCTCTGTAAACCGTTCGAATGTGTTAGTTGCTTCCGAGATTGATGCTTCAATTTCTGATTCGACTTGATCTAATTCTGTGGCTTCGGTTACTAGGCCGTTTGCTTGTGCTTCAATGATTGCGAGCGGAGAAGCCATCGCGTCACATGCCACCATTTTAGCGGCACCTTTGAGTCGGTGTGATGTGGTTTTTAGTCCCTTATATTCCTTATTAGCCCACTGCGCTTTTATCTGTTCATTATCTGCAATAAAACTTGCGGCAAACTCGTCGAGTAAGGTCATCACCACATCGTGATCTTCAAATAGATCGTAGAGTGCGGTGTAGTCGATGATGGGGCTATTGGTCTCGTTGGGTGAATCTTGAGGGACAGTGGGGTCAACATCTTCGATTGTCTCTGAGTTGTTATTTTCTGCCGATTCCGCAAAGCTCTGTTCAATGCCTTGGAACAGCATCGAAAACTCATTGGTTTCTTGAGCTGCAGGTAAAGCGTTTGACGAAGAGCTTGTGTCCTGATTTTGCGAGTCTGGCTTTTCTGCATCAGAAATATCGGCTTCAAGCGTCGGATCTAAATCGTGGATTGCGGGTAGCCATTTTTCAATGGTCAGCTTCATTTGCTTAATGGAAACAGGTTTAACTAGGAAATCATCCATGCCGTGTGCATAACAGTTGGCATCTTCACCCTGAACCGCATTCGCCGTCAACGCGACGATAGGCAACTTTTGAGTTTCTTGATTTAGTTCTTCATTGCGTTGTTCTATCTGACGAATGCTTGAGGCAAGCGTGTAACCGTCCATCTCCGGCATATGGCAATCGGTGAGAAGCAAACCATAACGTTTATTTTTTAAAGCATTCAGCGCTAGCACTCCGTTATCGAAAATATCAGCGTGGACACCAATACTCTCGAGCTGCTTGGCGATGACTTGCTGATTGATCGGGTGGTCTTCCGCAACAAGAATCAGTCGGCCATTACTCTCGGCTTGTTCGCGAGTCTCGATGGCGATAGGCGCTTTGGTTTCGTTGTCTAATGATGAGATTAGATTGTTGTGACTGACGGGTTTCGTTAAAACATGAACAAGGTTATCGGGCAGCAGCGGATTCACCGATAAGCACCAAGAGTTACCTAAAGGCTCTGGTGAGAGCATTGGGTTTTGGTTGATTACGGTGAAGCGTGTTGAACCCGTATGCTGCTGAATCCAAGCATCGCTAATCGCCAGTTGTTGCCAAACCGACATCGCGACAAAGATGTGTTTGGGCTGATGTTTGACGACCATCTCTTTGAGTAGGTGCTTTTGATTAATGTGCAGAACTTTTGGTTCAAGATCGAAGTGTTTCAGATATCGACACAGCTCTTCTTGTTGCAGAACGTAGCCGACGACGTATACCTCGTTTGAGTGATTACCGACATCTAGCTCAATAGAATTCTCACCCTCTGAAGGAAAAATCAGCGTTTGTCGTAGAGCCAAAGCGTTGCTTACTGCATGTTCAGGAGTACAAGTTGGGAGGGTAACGGTAACCGTAAAGTGGCTGCCTTTTCCTTCTTCACTCGACAGTTCTATGTTGCCATCCATCTGTTCTATCAATTTCAAAGCGATAGACAGTCCAAGCCCTGTGCCACCAAAACGGCGGCTAGTGGTTTTGTCGACTTGTTCAAAAGGTTGGAACAAGCTTTGTTGTCTGTCTTTCGGGATGCCGATGCCCGTGTCGGAAACCGTGAGGCTAACTTTCTGCTGATGTTCGTTCTGTTCAATCACATCAATATGCAATGAAATAGTGCCATGTTCGGTGAACTTAATCGCATTGTTAAGGAAATTGTTTAGAATCTGATGGAGTCGTATATCGTCTGCAAACAACCACTGAGCGAGGTTTGGGTCTTGCCAATAGTGGAAGGCTAAGCCTTTTTGCTGTGCATGAATGGATTGCGGTTGCACGATACGGGCAAGTACTTTGCCGAGCTCAATTTCGGTCGGGTTAAGATCCAATTTTCCGGTTTCAATCTTGGAGTAATCGAGTACGTCATTAACGATGTGCAGTAAGTTCCGAGCCGACTGATTCAATCCACCGTGTAAGTTCAGTAACTCTTCACTCAGCTGATGTTCCTGCATTAATTCCAACAGCCCTAAGATCCCACTAATCGGGGTGCGAACCTCGTGGCTAATGGTCGCTAAGAATTGCGACTTTGCAGCCGTTGCACTTTCTGCTTTTTGGCGTGCGTTGTCTAAAGCTTGCTGTTGTTTTTTTAGTAGGGTGATGTCTGTTATCACCGTATTCCACTCAATGGTTTTGCTGTTCGATACTTGGCTATTAAATTTCACCCATTTAGTTTGACCTGATTCTAACTGCATTCGCTGTTCATTTTCCCAATGCCCGGTTTCAATAGCTTCGAGCATACTGGTTTCAAACTGGGGCAAGTCATCCTCTGAGATCAGATTAAACAGGTGTTGAGGGTGCTCTTTTACGTTATCCACGGATAAGCCGAACATATCGCTTACACCTGCACTGACAAAGCTAAACCGGATATCTAAAGGCTGTCGAGGGTGCGTTTGAATATGTTTAAGCACGACCCCATCAATGTTGTCGGCCAGCGTTTGCAAATGGGCTTCTGCTGCTTTTGCTCTCTGCTCGGCGATCTTTCGCTGCTCGATTTCAGCCGCCATTTTTCGGTTCCAAAATACGATCACGAAAATGACCACAAAGATTCCAAGCCCGATGATCACCGACCATTTAGCGACTTCGCGTGGTGATAAGCCTTCTTGGTATTCATAGGTTAACCATTTGCTTTCCAAGCGCTCTAATTCATTGGCAGGCAGTGCTCCAATGGTTTTGTTGAGAATACTCAACAGCATGGGATGGCGGAAGTTCACTGCGAGAGCTAGTGGTGCGCTGTTTTGCTCATTAATGGTGCCAGTGATTTTGAATTGCCCTACATAGTCTTGATGCAATAAAGGTGCAGCATGATGAAGTGAAGCAAGCGCGAAACTGATGTCGTCTTTCTGTAATGCTTGGAAAGCGCTGACGTGATTGATGTAAGGGACGGCTAGGCAAGTAAGGCAGAGAGAAGGCAGAACTGTTGAGCCTCCAGAATTTTCAATCACACCAACAGCTTCGGTGCCACTTGGCGCAAAGTTGCCTAAGCGATCAGAGCGACTCAATAACACCCAAGGTTCAAAACTGTAAGCTTGAGTGAAGTCCATGTATCGGGCTTTATCTGTGGTTGGTGTGATGTTGGTTAGCACCATTGTCTCACCATTATTGAACGCGACCTCGGCCGCTTCTGGTGTTAGGTAAGTGGTACTTTCGAATGACACGCCAAGCACATTACTTATTAGGTTTAAGATGTCAGCAGATAAGCCTGAGTGTTGCTGTTGCTCATTGGTAAAGTCGTAAGGGTACCAATTGGAGTGTGTGCCTACGGGGATGGAAGGGTTGCTGTCGAGCCAGTTCTTTTCATCTTGGGTTAAATTCAATGTTCCATAGTTCAGCAGCATCGAATGTTGCGACGGAGCAAGCCATTGATTATAAATAGATTGCAGTGAGCCTTCCTTAATGTCCTGTAAAGCGAAATTGATTCGGCTAAGCAATCTGTGCTTTCCTTTTTTGACCGCGAAGTGCAAGTGGTCAGCTGGAAGGTCAGGAAGAACTGATAGTGTGAGTGAGTCTCGAGGCTGTTCTCGTAATAACGCAGAAAGTGCAAGCGCATCGCCAATGTACGCATCCACGCTATCCTCCTGAATTGCCGTGAATGCCGCTTGCGTACTGTCTAATGTTGTAATTTGACTATCAGGAAGCAGGCTAGGAAGCAGATCATTGAGCGCAAACCCTTTCTCCAATGCTAGGTTGGCGGTTGCCAACGCACCTAAATCGTTTATTTTTCTATTTTGGGTCATCACCGCTCGTCTTATGGAAAACATCGGCTCACTAAAAGTCATGTAATTATGGCGCTCCTTGGTCGAAGAGACACCGACTAGCAGATCTAATTCACCTCTTTCGAATGCACTCAGTACATCACTAAATGTTGAATACAACTTAATCTGATATTGGAAACCTGCATTTACCGCTACCTGATCCAACATACTGATGAGTAGCCCTTCAGAAACAGTGTTGCCTGAGGGAGTCTTATGTTGATAGCTGTAGGGGACCATGTCGTAAGAAGGTAGGCCAACCCGCAATATGACTTGGTCACTCGATGAGTTCTCTGTTTTGTTTGCTAAGGAGCTAGCGGGTGATGTGTTCCCTGGTGGGGTGTTTTCGGCAAAGGTGAGCAGTGGCCACATCAACAGTGAAAGACAACTCAATAAAAAGGCGACACACCACGTTTTCGTTTTTGAAGCGCTGTTTTGCATAAAGACATCCTGTCGTTTGCTTGCTGATTTTAGAGTATCGCCATGCTTAACTAACGGCAGCCAAAGGGGCTTTAGTTAGTGTGGGGAGTGAAAAATTATCAGCTTGCTGCAATGCCATACGTTGAAGTAGAGCAAGGTTCGTGTGATCCGCTTTTAAATGAACGTCAATTTGGCGCTTTATTTGAACGACTTTGTCTTGTAATCCTAAGGCTTGATAACACAGCGCCAACAAGAAGAACGCGTCGACATCATTGCCTGAAAACTCGTTTATCGAAATACTCTCAATGCACTCTGTCGCAACCTCATGTTGATCGAGTTGAATCAGTTGTAAGGTACGACAAAGCTTTAGAAGCGGCTTGCTCAATGCGTAAGACTTTTCAGAGTGAGAAAGCCTCTGCCAAGTCGCTTCAGGTTTCCAAAGTGTTAGTTCTTCGTGGGTGAGCGCCAAACTATCCGCCCATAAGATGAGTGCTCGCTTACCTGTAGAATCCCAAATTGAGTGAGGAATGAGTTGTGCGAGAGATTTGAGATGTTGGGTCGCTTGTGTGACATTTTTATCTAGCAACTGCAGCCAGACCATGGTGTTGGTTAACTCAATATTACTGCTGTTCACGGTGAGTACTTGGTCAATCAGTTCGCTCGCTGATTCGAAATCACTGGTATTGAGACAGATCTTGACCTTAAGTTGCTGAAGTTTGATATTGCGCGGGTTGCTTTCTATTAGGCCATCGATTTGACGGAGTGCGTCGTGATAGTGCTGCTTAAGGATATGTATTTCAATGAGCTTAACTTTAGCGGGCAGGTAATCATGGAGCTGCAATAGCCCATTCAACATGGCTTGTGCGTCATCGAGTTGTTGGTTTTTTATCAGAATATTCGCCATATAAATAATGGCATCTTTCAGTGTCGACGGATCAGGGGCTTTGCCAAAGAGTGGCTTTACCGCATTGAGGCCATTCTTTAAAAAGGCCTGCTCTAATGTCGAAAAGTATTGCTGCCGAGAGAGTGCGGATGTGACTCTTTTTATGATGTCATCTGCACGTATTAGCTTAATCAAATAACCATCAGGTTCTAAGTTAGCATAACCAAAGAAGGTATCTTGGCTGTCATTGCCTGTGACGATAAAGACGATCGTTTGTGGCCGGATTAATTCTTTTTGCTGCAAGAACTCAAGCAACTGCAAGCCATTGCTTCCTGAGCCTAAATCGTGGTCAATTAATAAGATGTCGAATCGATGTGCGCGACAAGCCTCAATCGCGTTTTGTGCATTGGATGCGCTAATCACATTGTTGTTAGGCACGCCTAACTTGATAAGTAGTGCGCGGGTAGCACTTTGAATGACGCTGCTGTCATCAACGATGAGGTAGCGCGATCGGGCGAGTATATCCATATAGTAGCCTTCTGACGTATTGAGCCTTGCCACTTTGTCGTCTATGAATTAGCGGCTTATTTATTAAACACTTAAGTGTAGGAGTGAATTCAATGAATAGCCACAAGTTGCACATCAATACGTACGGGATAATGTATAGGGAGTGATGTTGGTTCAGAAGGTTAGCGTGTTTCTAAAGTTAGAAATAAAAGGGGCAAGAGACTAAATACAAAAAAGACCGCACGAGGCGGTCTTTATAAAAGTTAGCGTAGGACTCTTTAACTACAGAACCATAGCTGCAATCCAACCGAATACGATCAGTGGGATGTTGTAGTGTAGGAACGTCGGTACTACGGTTTCCCATACGTGCTCGTGTTGACCATCAGCATTAAGACCCGATGTTGGACCTAAGGTTGAGTCAGAAGCTGGAGAGCCAGCATCACCAAGCGCTGCCGCTGTACCTACTAGAGCGATCGTTGCCATAGGTGAGAAACCAAATGCTGCTGCTAGTGGAACGTAGATAGTTGCAAGAATTGGAATCGTAGAGAACGAAGAACCAATACCCATAGTTACCAATAGACCAACAATTAGCATAAGCAGTGCCGCTAGAGGCTTGTTGTCACCGATGCTGGTTGAAAGCGCTTCAACCAAAGATTCAACGCCACCAGTTTGCTTCATTACCGCTGCAAAACCTGCCGCTGCAATCATGATGAAACCGATCATTGCCATCATGTGAACGCCCTTAGTGAAGACATCGTGTGTCTCTTTCCAAGCGATTACACCACCGAAGGTGAATACCATGAAACCAGCCAAAGCACCGATGATCATAGAACCTGTCGATAGTTGAACCGTTAGTGCAGCAACAATACCCGCAGCAGCCACTAGGATGTGCTTCTTGTTGATCTCTTTCACTTCGGTTGAAACAACAGTATGAGACGTTTCTTTGTATTGACGTGGCTTACGGTAAGTAAAGAATACTGCCGTAAGAAGACCGAAGATCATACCAGCTGCCGGTAACAACATCGCCATTGGTACTTGGCTTGCTACTACGTTTTCAAGACCGTTGTCGTGAAGGTTTTTAAGCAAGATGTTGTTTAGGAAGATGCCACCAAAACCGATAGGTAGAACCATATACGGAGTAATCAGGCCAAAAGTAAGTACACACGCAACCAGACGACGGTCTAGGTTCATTTTTGCGAATACGCCTAATAGAGGTGGGATTAAAATTGGGATGAAGGCGATATGCACAGGAATCACGTTTTGCGAAGACATGGTCACTAAGATCAAAGACGCAAGGATGCCATATTTTAGACCATTAGATGCCGCACTGTTCTCTTTGCCGTGAATGCGCTTAATGACGCTTTGAGCAAGTAGATCTGTGATACCAGAACGAGAGATAGCAACAGCAAAGGTACCAAGCATTGCGTAGCTAAGTGCGATAGTTGCACCGCCACCTAATCCACTTTCGAACGCTGCTACAGCATCGTTCACACTCATACCAGAGGCTACGCCACCGATAATTGCGCTGAACGTGAGAGCCACGACAACGTTTACGCGCATCAAAGCTAAAACAAGCATGATGCAAACTGAAATTACAACAGGATTCATATTATTCTCGGGATGTTGTGTTTTTTATGAAGGCAATACAAGTGAACGTTTACCGACTCTATTTGTTATTCTTCGTCAACAAGAGGCCAACCACCAAGGGCTTTCCATTTGTTTACTATGCCGCAAAATAACTCTGTGGTTTTTTGCGTATCATACAAAGCAGAGTGTGCTTCTTTGTTGTCAAATTCCATCCCCGCAGTGCGGCAAGCTTTAGCCAAAACGGTTTGACCGTAGGCAAGACCACTAAGGGCTGCAGTGTCAAAAGTTGCAAATGGATGGAAAGGGACGCGTTTAAGCTTACAACGCTCACTTGCTGCATTAACGAAGTTTAAATCGAACGTAGCATTGTGAGCGACCATGATTGCGCGACTGCAATCTGAAGCTTTTTGTTCTTTTCTCACCAGCTTGTAGATTTCTTTAAGGGCTTCTTGTTCCGACACAGCACCACGTAATGGGCTAAATGGGTCTTTAATTCCGTTAAAGTCTAATGCTGCCTGCTCTATATTTGCGCCTTCAAAAGGCTCAATGTGAAAATGAAGCGTTGATGCAGGGTGCAGATCTCCGTTCTCATCCATTCTTAGTGTAATGGCACAGATTTCTAATAATGCATCGGTTTCAGCGTTAAACCCTGCGGTTTCCACGTCGATGACCACTGGGAAATAGCCACGAAAGCGTTTTTTAAGGGTCAGAGCTTCGTTTTCTACAGTCATGTTAGCCCAAATATGTGTGATTAAGGCAGCATTATTGCAGATAATAGCAGTGATAAAAACTAGGGAAGGGCAATAAATCATAAATTAGCCGACCTATTTCGGCTTGATAATTGCATATTCAAACGTGATGGAAAAATGCGGCAATTGGCTGCATTGTTAAACGAATTGCTTAAGAGATACTCCACTTTATGAAGAAACAACTCATAACAGGTTCAATGCTATTTTCGCTACTTATGTCGTCATCGGTATTGGCACAAGCAAAGCGTTACGGAGCATCTCCTCTACAGTCGACGTGGGAGATGGTGGCTAACACGCCACTAGAATGTCGCTTGGTTCACCCTATCCCCAACTTCGGTGATGCTGAGTTTTCATCTCGCGCGAGTAAAAAAATCATTTTGGATTTTGAGCTTAAAATGCGTCGCCCAATGGGTGCGACACGCAATGTAAGCTTGATCTCTATGCCGCCAGCTTGGCGTCCGGGCGAAAGTGCTGACCGCATGACGACCATTAAGTTCTTCCAACAATTTGATGGCTATGTTGGTGGTCAAACCGCTTGGGGTATTTTGAGTGAGTTGGAGAAAGGGCGTTACCCGGCATTCAGCTATCAAGAGTGGCAGAGCCGAGATCAGCGAATCGAAGTTGCACTATCATCGGTATTATTCCAAGAGAAGTACAATGTGTTCAGTGATTGTATCGCCAACTTATTGCCTTACAGCTTCGAAGATATCTCTTTTACTATCTTGCACTACGATCGTAACAGCGATCAGTTGAATAAGTCTTCACGTAAGAGACTCAGCCAGATTGCCGACTATGTTCGCTATAACCAAGACATCGACCTTGTGCTGGTGGCTACATACACCGATTCCGTCGATAGCAAAGGTATTAGCCAGAATCTTTCAGAGCGCAGAGCGGAATCATTAAGAGAGTACTTTAAATCTCTAGGCTTGCCAGAAGACCGTATTCAAGTACAAGGTTATGGTAAGCGTCGTCCAATTGCTGACAACAACTCGCCAATTGGTAAAGACAAAAACCGACGTGTTGTTATCTCTTTAGGTCGCACACAGGTTTAAGCTGAACAATAGCTCGTTTTGAAATGACAAAGCCCGTCTTCACTGATGACGGGCTTTTTTATATTTTAAATTTGAGTCGTTGTTTAAACGTAATTTTTTTAGTTCAAGCGGAAGCGGGCGATCATTTCACAGTTGGTCGCGGTATCGATCTTTTCCACCATAGAAGCAATTTTAGGGTTGGGATGGCGTTTCATGAAATCGATAAGGGCTTTCTTACAGCAACCAATTGAGTCAATGAAGCTTGAACATTGCGTATTGGGACATTGCGGGATCAGTGTCAGTACTTTTTCTGAAGCCAATTGGAGATACTTGAGTTCATATTCAGTATCGCCGGCCCATCGCCAAAACTGAGCAAGGTTGTGACAAGAAATCACAGAGATAAGTAAGCGCTCGTCCGCTTGGATATCGGTACGTTCAGTAATTTTTTCGCTTAAACTCAATGCTTGCTGATAGTGAAGAATACTTTGTACAGGATCGTCGAGCTGCAATGCCGTATCGGCAAGTAACGTGTGTTTTTCCCATTCGCTAATCATTGTGTTACCTCACTAATCAATAGGGGACTTAATTTAAATGATAATTATTATCATGTAAAGTTTCATCAGTGAGAATGTTGTAATAATTAGTAAAGAATATCGATTATTAATAGAGCTACAAAAAAAGCGAGCTTTATGCTCGCTTATAGTGTTTATTCCATAGCCAAATATTGCAGAGGCTACGAAGGGTTAACCTTCTAGACCAGCACTTGCTTGTTTGTTCTGAATAAGCTCAATCATGTAGCCGTCAGGATCTTTAACGAATGCGATGTGAGTAGAGCCGCCTTTTACAGGGCCCGCTTCACGTGTCACATTACCGCCTGCTGCTTTAATCGCGTCACACGTTGTGTAGATGTCATCAACACCGATAGCAACGTGACCAAAAGCTGAGCCAAGGTCATATTCAGTCGTGCCCCAGTTGTAAGTCAGCTCAATCACAGCACCTTGAGATTCGTCACCAAAGCCAACGAAAGCCAGTGTGTATTCGTACTCTTTATTCTCGTTCTTACGTAATAGCTGCATGCCCATTACATTGGTGTAGAACTCGATAGACTTGTCTAGATCACCAACGCGTAGCATGGTGTGTAAAATACGGCCGTTTGACATGATTTGCTCCTAGCTTTAATTATGTATACGTTTTTGTAATTCTGTTTTATGCCGCTAGAAAAATGCGGCATTGTTTA
>NZ_JBGONU010000014.1:31182-104576 GCF_041439295.1 Vibrio sp. 1F253
TAGCTTCTTAGCTTCTTAGCTTCTTAGCTTCTTAGCTTCTTAGCTTCTTAGCTTCTTAGCTTCATTCGCTTAGAGCTAGCCTAGACGTCGGTTTTTTCCTTGAACTCACATAGGTCTTCAATTATACAGCTGCCACAGCGCGGTTTACGCGCGACACAGGTGTAACGTCCATGAAGAATGAGCCAATGGTGGACATCCAGTTTGAATTCTTTTGGGATGACTTTGAGCAGCTTAGCTTCAACATCATCGACCGTTTTACCCATTGCTAACTTAGTGCGGTTTGATACACGATAGATGTGAGTATCAACGGCAATGGTTGGCCAACCGAATGCAGTATTTAACACTACGTTTGCTGTTTTGCGGCCTACACCTGGAAGGGCTTCTAACGCAGCACGATCTTCCGGTACTTCACCATTATGTAGGTCAAGCAGCATACGACACGTTTTGATGGTGTTTTCTGCTTTCGAATTAAATAGGCCGATGGTCTTGATGTACTCTTTTAGGCCGTCGACACCTAGGTCGAAAATAGCCTGTGGAGTATTCGCCACAGGGTACAGCTTATCAGTGGCTTTGTTGACGCTGACATCGGTTGCCTGCGCAGATAAGAGCACTGCGATCAGCAACTCGAAAGGGCTGTTCCAATTAAGCTCGGTTTCTGGCTTTGGATTGTTTTCTCTTAAACGCTCAAGTATTTCTACTCGTTTTACATTGTTCATAGCGACATTACTTTCAAATAGTTAGGGCTTGAGTTCCGGCGAAGTTCTTTCAAACTTACTCGTTTTAAAATAACAAGTTCCGCAATGGTTCAGGCTTTATCATCGGTTACGCGCTCTTATGAGCGTCATTATTATGTGTGCTTGGTCAATCTATTTACCTGCTGAGCGGTTGAGCTACTCAGCAGGGTTTAAGCTACTGTAACTTATCAGGCATTGGTAACGCGAGCGCGTTCAATAGCTGGTTTTTCTTGTTTTGGCTGTCTAGATTTAGCTTGGTTGTCGATGATGTTTTTCAAAGCAATCAAGAAACCAACACCAATGAAGGCACCGGGTGGTAGCAGGGCTAACAAGAAGCTGTTATCAAATTGGAATATCTGGATTCGTAACACCGAAGCCCAATCACCAAGGAGTAGGTCTGCGCCATCAAATAGAGTTCCGTTACCAATAACCTCGCGCATTGCACCCAATACAACCAGTACCGATGTCATGCCAAGACCCATCCAGAAACCATCTTGAGCAGCAGGTAAAACTTCGTTTTTAGACGCGAAAGCTTCCGCTCGGCCAATGATGATACAGTTGGTTACGATCAGCGGGATAAAGATACCCAAAGAGAGGTAAAGGCCATACGCGTAAGCGTTCATCAGAAGTTGAACACAGGTTACTAGTGAAGCAATGATCATCACGAATACTGGAATACGCACTTCTTTTGGCACATGGTTTCGAACCAAAGATACAGACACGTTCGAGCCGACTAGTACAAGCAAGGTAGCGATACCTAATCCAAGAGCGTTAGTCACAGTCGAAGAGACAGCCAACAGCGGACATAAGCCAAGGAGTTGTACTAGGGCAGGGTTATTGGCCCACATGCCATTTTTGATCAGTGTTTTATGGTCACTCATTATTCACCACCACAATTTAGAGGTTGAGCAAGCAATGCTTGGTTGTTTTGGTTAACGTATTGCACCGCTTGTTTGACTGACTTCACGACCGCTCTTGGTGTGATGGTTGCACCAGTAAACTGGTCAAAGTCACCACCGTCTTTACGAACCTTCCAACGGTCAAGATTAGAATCTGTCACTTGTTTGCCTGCAAACGAAAGAATCCAATCACTTACACGCAAATCAATCTTATCACCCAAACCTGGCGTTTCTTGGTGAGAAAGCACGCGAGTACCTAAAATAGTACCGTCGATCTTCATTCCAACAATCACTTTAATCGCGCCGTTGTAGCCGTCTGGGGCAATCGCCTCGATCGCAATCGCACTCGGCTCACCATTGAGTTTAGCAATGTAAGCCGGCATCGCTTGTTCAGTACCAAGCTCTTCTGCTTGAACCAAAGTACAAGACGAAAACAGCTCGTTGTCGTGCAGATCGTGTGGGATCACTTGGTTAAGCACAGACAGTAACTGAGCCTGTTCTTGTTGTTTGATCTGATCTTTGGTCAGGTAGTGAGTAACGGCCACCAAACCTGTCGAAGCGCAGGCAAAAATCGCAAGTACAAGACCGTTTTTCTTAATTGCATTTAGCATGGTATCCGCTCCTTAGTGGCCGTATGTACGAGGTTTGGTGTAGTAGTCAATCAGTGGAACACACATGTTGGCTAACAATACAGCAAACGCCACGCCATCAGGGAAGCCACCCCAACTGCGGATAATAAAGACTAACCCGCCAATCAGAGCGCCAAATACCAAGCGACCTTTCACTGTCGTCGAGGCGGAAACCGGATCGGTTGCAATGAAGAATGCACCAAGCATGGTTGCGCCAGACAATAGGTGAATGGTTGGCGAAGCGGTTTCACCTGGAGTTAAGATTAAGAATACCAGGCTAAACAGCGCAAGGCTGCCGATGAAAGCTACCGGAATATGCCATTGAATCACGCGTTGCTTGATAAGCACTAAGCCACCAATAAGGTAAGCAAGGTTTACCCATTCCCAACCCACGCCAGCTAACCAGCTAAATTGAGGTTGAGACAGAGCTTCAGAAGCGGTGTTACCTGCCGTTAGTGCGGTTTTGAAGGCATCGAGTGGCGTCGCCATAGTGGTGCCATCAATACCAAGACGCGCTTGTTGTAAAGACAAGCCTTCATTATTGAAACCAGTAAAGATCATCAAGAAGGAGTCAACAAAGCTCGTTGCTTCAGCCGTTAAGCTAGTAGGAGCATTCCAGCTAGTCATCTGAACTGGGAATGAGATCAGCAAAACAACGTAAGCGACCATCGCAGGGTTAAATGGGTTTTGCCCAAGGCCGCCATATAGGTGCTTCGCGATGATAATCGCGAAGAACATACCGATGACGAGAATCCACCATGGAGAGTGTGGGGGAATCGCGACACTGAGTAGCCAAGCGGTCACAATCGCACTGTAATCACGCAATGCCATCACTGGCGGACGTTTTCTTAGCAGCATTACAGCGGCTTCAAAGGTAACCGCAAGTGCAATAGCAAATACTAACTGGATGAGCGTACCCCATCCAAAGAAGTAGGTTTGAGCTAGTAGACCTGGCAATGCACAAATAGCGACCCATTTCATGAGATCGGGGGTGCTTCTACGATTGTGCGCGTGCGGTGAGCTGGCGATAAAGAAGGCCACTACTCTTTCTCCTCATTATTCTTTTTGTCTTGCTCTTGCTGCGCCTTTCTTGCTTTAGCACGAGCAATCGCTGCAGCAACCGCTGCTTTTTTAGGGTCGACTGGTTCTTGTTGAGTTTCAGCCTTTAATTCAACTACAGGTTCAACCACAGATTCAGGTGTTTCTGCTGATTCTTCCTGTTTCGCTTGTTGTGCCTTTCTTGCTTTAGCGCGAGCTATTGCAGCGGCAACAGCAGCTTTTTTAGGATCCACTGGTTCTGATTGAATTTCAGCTTCCACTTCTATTTCAGGAGCGATTGCTTCTGCTTCGACCTGCTTAGATTGCTGTACTTTCTTGGCTTTGGCGCGAGCAATAGCTGCAGCGACTGCATCTTTTTTGGCATCACCAGAGCTTTCAGCTGAAGCTTCGCTTTCTGTTTGAGTAGAAGATTCAGCTTGTTGTGCTTTCTTTGCTTTAGCGCGAGCAATGGCCGCAGCGACAGCATCTTTTTTAGCATCGCCAGAACTTTTAACCGGAGCTTCGCTTGCTGTTGGAGTAGAAGATTCCGCTTGTTGAGCCTTCTTGGCTTTAGCGCGAGCAATAGCCGCAGCGACAGCATCTTTCTTGGCATCGCCAGAACTTTCAGCCGGAGTCTCAGAAGTCGATTCTGCTTGTTGTGCTTTCTTGGCTTTAGCACGAGCGATAGCAGCAGCGACAGCGTTTTTCTTGGCATCACCAGAGCTTTCAGCTGGAGCTTCGCTTTCTGTTTGAGTAGCTGATTCCGCTTGTTGAGCTTTCTTCGCTTTAGCACGCGCGATAGCTGCAGCGACAGCATCTTTCTTGGCGTCGCCAGAGCTTTCAGCTGAAGCTTCAGACGCTAACTCCGCTTGTTGAGCTTTCTTGGCTTTAGCGCGAGCAATAGCTGCAGCGACAGCATCTTTCTTAGCATCGCCAGAACTTTTAACCGGAGCTTCGCTTGCTGTTGGAGTAGAAGATTCCGCTTGTTGAGCCTTCTTGGCTTTAGCGCGAGCAATAGCCGCAGCGACAGCATCTTTCTTGGCATCGCCAGAACTTTCAGCCGGAGTCTCAGAAGTCGATTCTGCTTGTTGTGCTTTCTTGGCTTTAGCACGAGCGATAGCAGCAGCGACAGCGTTTTTCTTGGCATCACCAGAGCTTTCAGCTGGAGCTTCGCTTTCTGTTTGAGTAGCTGATTCCGCTTGTTGAGCTTTCTTCGCTTTAGCACGCGCGATAGCTGCAGCGACAGCATCTTTCTTGGCGTCGCCAGAGCTTTCAGCTGAAGCTTCAGACGCTAACTCCGCTTGTTGAGCTTTCTTGGCTTTAGCGCGAGCAATAGCTGCAGCGACAGCATCTTTCTTAGTATCGCCAGAGCTTTCAGCTGAAGCTTCAGACGCTGATTCCGCTTGTTGAGCTTTCTTTGCTTTAGCGCGAGCAATAGCCGCAGCGACAGCATCTTTCTTAGTATCGCCAGAGTTCTCTGCTGGATTATCCGTTGCAGCTTGTTGTGCCTTACGTTCTCGAGCTTGTCGTTTACGTTCTTCACGCAGTTTCGACATTTCAGAATTGTCTGGTTCAGCGCTATCCGCTTTTTGAGCCGCAGCTTGTTTTGCTTTTGCCTTGGCAATCGCAGCCGCAACCGCAGGTTTCACCGCTGGTTCCGCATTAGGAGCTTGGTCTGCCGCGGCTTTTTGCGCTTTAACGCGAGCAATCGCAGCTGCAATCGCATCATCACCGTCGGCTGATTTCATGTCTTTACGACGGTTATCAGCGGCTTTTTTGAAGCGGTTTTCACGTTCTGCTTTGTCACGCTCCATACGAGCGTTTTTCTCTTCGAAACGAATCTTGGCGCGCTCTGCTGCAGCGGCTTCATCTTTTCGAGTTTTGATCTCAGCTTTTGCTTGGCGGTAGTACTGAACAAGAGGAATTTCACTTGGGCAGACAAATGCACAAGCACCGCATTCAATACAGTCTTTAATATTCAGTTCTTCACACTTATCCAACTCGTTGGCTTTCGCATGCCATTGCAGTTGTTGAGGAAGAAGTGATGCGGGGCAAGCCTCGGCACACGCGCTACAACGAATACATTCCATCTCGTAAGTGCTTGGAGAGATCTCACGACGCGTTGGCGCTAAAATACAGTTCGACGTTTTAGTGATTGGCACATTGGCATGTGGCAAGGTGAAGCCCATCATAGGGCCACCCAAAATCAAACGCGGCAGTTTTTTATCGGCTTTGTAGCCAAACTCTTCAAGTAACTCGTGTACTGGTGTACCTAATAGCGCCCAAACATTACGAGGTTGCTTAAAGGTTTTACCGGTTAATGTCACAACGCGGTTAACCACAGGTTCGCCGTCAATTACCGCTCGCTTAATCGAGTAAAGAGAGCCGACGTTCTGAACCAAAACACCAATGTCTGCAGGGATGCCGCCAGCCGGAACCTCTTTATTAGTAAGGGTCTTTATCAGCTGTTTCTCACCACCTGAAGGGTATTTAGTTGGGATAACACGAATGACGATATCTTTGTCTTTCGCTGCAATCTCAAGTGCTTTTATCGCGTCTGGTTTGTTGTCTTCAATGCCGATAACCGTCAGCTTTGGTTGAAGAATGTGTTCAACCACTTCGATGCCTTTTAATACTTCGTCGGCATGCTCTTGCAGCAACTTGTCATCAGAGGTGATGTAAGGTTCACATTCCGCAGCATTGACGATCAAAATGTCGGTACGACCTAAGCCTGATTGAAGTTTCTTAGCCGTAGGGAAGCCTGCGCCGCCCATGCCTGAAATACCAGCTTGGCGAATCACATCAAGCAGTTCGTCAGAAGTCTTTGTCGAGAAATCTTCAACTGGATTTTTTTCAATCCAAGCGTCTAAGCCATCAGGTTTAATAACCACGCACACGTCGCTCAAGCCAGAAGGGTGAGCGGTGGTTCGTGGTTCGATAGCGGTAATCACACCCGATGTTGGTGCATGTACTGGCAAAGTAAAACCAGTCTCTAAGGCCGTCAGTTGTTGACCTTTGAGTACGGCATCACCGACAGCAACCAATAAATTACCAGGCTTACCGATGTGCTGTTTCACTGGAAGAACGATTTCTTCTGGGAGCCTTGCATGCACGATATCAGTAGTATTCGACTGTTTCTTGTTTTCAGCAGGGTGCACACCGCCCGGGAAGTTCCAAATAGAGCCCGTGCGAATTTGTTCAATTAAAGAGATCATACTAACCCTATGCCTTAGGCTCTGACGCGGTCGCATCAGTTGCTTGGTTAGTGATATCAGTAACAGGAATGATGTTCATCTGCCATTTCCAATTTTCAGTCGTTGTTGCCACTGGAATCATTTCGATACAGTCAGTAGGGCACGGTGCGACACATAGATCACAACCTGTACATTCATCTTTGATTACTGTGTGAAGTGCCTTGGTGCCACCAACAATGGCATCAACAGGGCAGGCTTGAATACACTTGGTACAGCCGATACACATATCTTCATGAATGAAGGCAACGGTTTTTACTTTGTTATCTAAGTCATGAGCGGAGTCTTCAACTTCTACGCCCATTAAGTCTGCGAGCTTCTCAATGGTTGCTTGGCCGCCTGGAGGACACTTGTTGATCTTGTCTCCGTTCGCTATCGCCTCTGCGTATGGGCGACAACCTGGGTAGCCACACTGGCCACACTGAGTTTGCGGCAATATAGTGTCGATTTGATCAACGATCGGATCGGCTTCTACTTTAAAGCGGATAGAAGCAAAGCCTAAGATAGCGCCAAAAATTGCGGCTAAAACGGCGAGTGCAATGATTGCAATTAAAATGGTACTCATGCTTATTTCACCAACCCAGTAAAGCCCATAAATGCCAGAGACATTAGGCCAGCTGTGATCATCGCAATCGATGCGCCTTTAAATGGCATTGGAACATCAGCAACCGCAATACGTTCACGCATTGCAGCAAATAGGATCAATACAAGAGAGAAACCCACCGCTGCGCCAAAACCATAGATGATCGACTGAATGAAGTTGTGGTTTTCATTGATGTTCAGAAGTGCCACACCTAATACCGCACAGTTGGTGGTGATAAGAGGCAGAAAGATACCCAATAGGCGATAAAGGGTAGGGCTGGTTTTGTGAACGACCATTTCCGTAAATTGAACAACCACCGCAATAACCAAGATGAAACTCATGGTACGCAGGTATTCAATACCCAGAGGGGTAAGGATGTAGGTTTCTACTAGGTATGCAGATACCGACGCTAACGTTAGAACGAAAGTCGTCGCGAGGCCCATGCCAATTGCAGTCTCCAACTTCTTGGAGACTCCCATGAAAGGACATAGCCCTAAAAACTTCACTAGCACAAAGTTATTGACCAGCACTGTGCCAACCAACAACAAAAGGTATTCGGTCATAATGGATTAATTCTTGAGATTCCGATCCCGATATTATCCTGTTTTGCTCACCTAATAACAACCAAGGATCACTAGGGATTTAGACACTTGGTGAAAAAAACATCAGGTAATCGATTGATTACCAAAGCTGCAGTAAGTATAGACATAGATTTTGACGGTGTGAGCGTGCAGCGGTATATCACAATGATCTTTGTCTGATCATTTGAGTACTCAGTGATTTCACTTTTGTCTTCGGCCAAAAGGTCGAAATTGGTTGAAGTAAATAGCGAACTTTTGAGTCAATTGATTGTTGCTAACTCAAGGCTGTTGCTCGGTTGCTTAGAGGGCTTTTAGGAAAGTGAGTACGTTAAAACGCAAAAAGCCGCATCGAGTGATGCGGCTTCTTTAAATTTGGCCCCCTTGTCGAGACTTAAACGCGGGCGGGTAGCACGGTCCGACGATTCGGGTGTGATATTAACTTGGAACAAGTTAGTCGCAGTTATATACGAAAAAAGCCCAATCTTTCGATTGAGCTTTTTTCTGAATTTGGCTCCCCTTGCAAGACTTGAACTTGCGACATACGGATTAACAGTCCGCCGTTCTACCAACTGAACTAAAGGGGAATTGCTTGTTAGCGACGCGAATTCTAATAAGACTCCTATTTTCTGTCAATAAAAAATAACAGAAAAAAATAAGATAAAAAACTTTACTTTCTTGAACGCCTTATCAGATTTAGCTTTGCTTTAGTTATCCACCAAAATTGTGGATAAGTATGTGCGTGAAACTTTAACAACAATAATTGGGATAAATCTGAAAATGTTAAAATCTGCGGTAACGTGATGTATTTAAAAGTTTTATATCGAAACATTACGATTGTATAACTTTTTAAGATTATAAAATAAACAGTAAAACAAGTGCTATTTTAAGATTTTTTGGGGAAAAGTAGTGGATTAAAAATCGAGTAATTTAGCTGAAGAGATCTTGCAGGGGCACGGATAATACCAAGTTCCAAAAATAAAAGCTATAACTGATATCTAATCTTAAGATGCATTTCTCTAGATAATAGTTGCAACGACACTCCTCCTAGAGTGACAATGACCTGATTAAATAAACAGTATGGAAATGGCGACCTATGAGTAAACTCTTTGACTTGGTATCGGACTACAGTCCGTCCGGTGACCAGCCGACGGCAATTACCAAATTATTAGATGGACTAGATTCTGGTTTGGCGCATCAAACTCTATTAGGGGTAACGGGCTCTGGTAAAACCTTTACCCTGGCTAACGTCATTTCCCAATCACAAAGACCTGCCATTCTGTTAGCACCGAATAAGACGTTGGCTGCTCAACTTTATGGTGAGATGAAATCCTTCTTTCCAAATAATGCCGTTGAGTACTTCGTATCTTACTACGATTACTACCAGCCTGAAGCGTATGTACCAACCACGGATACGTTCATTGAGAAAGATGCGTCGGTGAATGCTCATATCGAGCAGATGAGACTTTCGGCGACCAAGGCCTTATTAGAGCGAAAAGACGCCATCATTGTGGCTTCTGTATCGGCTATCTATGGTCTTGGTGATCCTAAATCGTATTTGAAAATGATGCTTCACTTGAGTCGTGGTGAGGTCATGGATCAGCGTGATATTTTGCGCCGTTTGGCGGAGCTACAATATTCAAGAAACGACGTCGCATTTGAACGAGGTCAATTTCGCGTGCGTGGTGAAGTGATTGATATCTTCCCGGCTGAATCTGACCAAGATGCCGTGCGAATTGAAATGTTCGATGATGAAGTGGATTGCATCAGTATCTTTGACCCACTAACTGGTGCGGTTAAGCAAAGAGACCTGCCTCGCTTTACGGTTTATCCAAAAACGCACTATGTCACTCCACGAGAGAAAATCCTTGAAGCGATTGAGAAGATTAAGGATGAGTTGCGAGATAGAGCTCAATATTTAAAAGACAATAATAAGCTTCTAGAAGAACAGCGTATCTCTCAAAGAACTCAGTTTGATATCGAGATGATGACCGAGCTGGGCTTCTGTTCTGGTATCGAAAACTATTCACGATACTTGAGTGGCCGTGCTGAAGGGGAAGCGCCTCCGACGTTATTTGATTACTTGCCTGATGATGGTCTGTTGATTATCGATGAGTCACACGTGACCGTGCCGCAAATTGGCGCCATGTATAAAGGTGACCGTTCGCGTAAGGAAACTCTAGTTGAGTTTGGTTTCCGTCTGCCTTCGGCATTGGATAACCGTCCAATGAAGTTTGAAGAATTTGAGTCTATAGCCCCGCAAACGATTTTTGTGTCGGCCACGCCAGGCAATTACGAAATCGAGAAATCAGATGGTGAGATTGCTGATCAAGTGGTGCGTCCTACTGGTTTGTTAGACCCAATTATCGAAGTAAGGCCTGTCGCGACTCAGGTTGATGACCTATTGTCTGAAATCAGAATACGTTCAGTGAAAGAAGAGCGTGTACTTGTCACGACGCTAACTAAGCGAATGGCAGAGGACTTAACTGAATACCTGAGTGAGCATGGCGTTAAAGTTCGTTACTTGCACTCTGATATCGATACCGTTGAACGCGTAGAAATTATCAGAGACCTACGTTTGGGCGAGTTTGACGTGTTAGTGGGCATTAACTTACTTCGAGAAGGTTTGGATATGCCGGAAGTATCGCTGGTGGCGATTCTTGATGCTGATAAAGAGGGCTTCTTACGTTCTGAGCGTTCTTTGATACAGACCATTGGCCGTGCAGCTCGTAATTTGGAAGGTCGAGCAATTCTATATGGTGACTCGATTACTAAGTCAATGAGAAAGGCGATTGATGAAACCGACCGCCGTAGAGAGAAACAGCAGGCCTATAACGAAGAGCAAGGTATTACGCCGCAAGCGCTTAAACGTAATATCAAAGACATTATGGAGTTGGGTGATCTAACCAAGTCGAAGCAGCAGCGCCAATCGAAGCAAGTTCCTCTATCTAAGGTGGCAGAGCCTTCTGAAAGTTATGCCGTACTTACACCGCAACAGCTTGATAAAGAGATCAGCAAGCTAGAAGCTGCGATGTATCAGCATGCTCAGAATTTGGAATTTGAATTGGCGGCACAGAAGCGCGATGAAATTGAACAATTGAGAAAGCAGTTTATTTCTAATAGCTAACTTTACTTCTAACTTAAGGCGTTTATATCCATAACATAAGAATTGAGAGTGCTTCAGGCAAAAAAACAGCCAGTAGGAAACGTTCTACTGGCTTACGTCTGTGGACACAAAGTCCACTAACAACGTCAGTTGGCTAGGTGACCCGAAGGTCAGTTAGATAACTGCATCGTTCGTGCCACATAGATAACACATTGATTGTTTGAAGCAAGCAAACGAACACAGTATAAATAGTGTGGTTAATTTGCATAATGCAAAGCGGAATGCGATTATAATAAGAAATGCAAATTATAAATGGCTAGGATATGCAATCAAAAACGTTAGATAACAAATCGAAGTATTTGTTAATGGTAGAAGATACCGCGTCGGTAGCAGCGTTATATCGATCGTATCTTACACCGCTCGAAATTGATATTAACATTGTTGGTACTGGCCGCGATGCAATCGAGAGTTTGAACCATCGAATCCCAGACCTCATTTTATTAGATCTACGCCTGCCCGATATGACGGGTATGGATGTACTGTTTGCTGTAAAACAAAAATATCCGGAAGTTCCCGTTATCTTCATGACTGCTCACGGCTCTATTGATACCGCAGTAGAAGCCATGCGACATGGCTCCCAAGATTTCCTTATCAAGCCGTGTGAAGCCGACCGACTTCGTATTACGGTGAACAACGCGATCCGCAAAGCCACTAAACTTAAAAATAGCTCGGAACATCCAGGAAATCAGAACTATCAAGGCTTTATTGGCAGTAGTCAAACCATGCAGCAGGTTTACCGAACGATCGATTCTGCCGCATCGAGCAAAGCCAGTATTTTCATCACAGGTGAAAGTGGTACCGGTAAAGAGGTATGTGCTGAAGCCATTCACGCTGCGAGTAAGCGTGGCGATAAGCCATTTATCGCGATCAACTGTGCAGCGATTCCTAAAGATTTGATTGAGAGTGAACTGTTTGGTCACGTTAAAGGAGCCTTTACCGGGGCAGCAACGGATCGACAAGGCGCGGCTGAACTTGCAGATGGTGGAACCCTGTTCCTCGATGAATTGTGCGAAATGGACTTAGAGCTGCAAACTAAGCTACTCCGCTTCATTCAAACTGGTACCTTTCAAAAAGTCGGCTCTTCGAAGATGAAGAGTGTGGATGTTCGTTTCGTATGTGCAACGAACCGCGACCCTTGGAAAGAAGTTCAAGAAGGTCGCTTTAGAGAAGATTTGTACTACCGTTTATATGTGATTCCATTGCATTTGCCGCCATTGCGTGAGCGTGGTGACGATGTCATCGAAATTGCATATTCATTGCTGGGTTATATGTCTGTCGAAGAAGGCAAGGCGTTCGTACGTTTTGCTGAAGAAGTACTCGATCGCTTTAATCAATATGAGTGGCCGGGGAACGTTCGTCAGTTACAAAATGTGTTGCGAAATGTAGTGGTACTGAATAATGGTAAAGAGATTACTCTCAATATGCTTCCACCGCCATTGAACCAACCAATTGAAAACAGTCTCCGTTTAAAAGAGAAGCAGAACGAAGACATCACGGTAAAAGATATTTTCCCATTGTGGATCACTGAGAAAACGGCTATCGAACAGGCCATCAAAGCGTGTGACGGTAACGTTCCTCGTGCGGCAGGTTTCTTGGATGTCAGTCCATCGACGATATACCGAAAATTGCAAACATGGAATGCGAAGCAGTAATCACCAAATAATAAGAAAAGAGCAATGATGATAATATTAAATCAGCAAAAAGTTGATGAGCTTGCCGGTGAAATAGGGCAAGAGAATGTCCCAGTGTTACTGGAAATATTTTTAGGTGAACTGAAGGGATACTACGAACATTTAGAGCTAAATAAAGAGTCAGACACATCTAAGTATTTAGCGGATATTAGCCATGCACTTAAGAGTAGTGCTGCGAGCTTTGGAGCGGACTCTTTGTGTAGTTTTGCGATTAGCCTAGATGCAAAAGTGAAACAAGCGCTGCCAATGACAGAGGTCGACTTTCAAGGTATGCAGGATATTTTGTTATCCACCTACCAAGAGTACCAGCAGTTAATGACAGAGCTTTAACGCTCTAAAGTGGTCTGTCATCAATGAATTTAAAAAGGAGCATCGTGCTCCTTTTTGTTTTTGTTTGGTAAATAGATTCAGAAAACTGACTTAAACCAACTGATCCCTAATTGCTTGTTGGAGTTTTACGCGGTCGTGTCTCCAATCTCTATTTGGAGAGGCAAGGTCAGTAGTCACGCAATTCCATAGCCCTTCAAGTTCCGGATGGGGCGCGTTACCCAAAACAATGTCGATCTTTCTTGTCTTGCAGGTACGTTCACACCACTCCAATTGCTCTTGTAGCGTCATTTTCCCTGCAGGTCCATGCTCTGGCGACAGGTTTTCAACGAAGATCACCTTGGCTTTAGTATTACCTGCGATCGCTTTACCAATCTCTGGCAGTAGAAGGGGCGGCATAACACTGGTTAGAAAACTTCCCGGACCAAGCACGATACAGTCTGCTTGTTCGACCGCTGCAACGGCTTCTCTGGTCGCAGGCACTTCTGGAGACAAGTCCATCATGCGCAGTTTTTCTGTCATGTCATCAACGTTGGTTTCGCCGGTTACCCAACGGCCGTCCATTGATAAAGCGGTGAGATCGGAAGGGTGTTCCGTCATTGGTACAATATTTACATCGACTTTAAGCATGTTACGAATCAGGTTGATTGCTTCCAATGGGCGAACAGAAAGGTTGTCTAGCGCAGTAAGCATCAGGTTTCCGAGGTTGTGACCATCGAGTTCACCTTGACCGCGAAAGCGGTATTCGAACATCATCGAACTGATCGAAGGCTCGGTGATTAGCTGGTTGATACAGTTACGAGTATCACCCCAAGCGATGCCACCTTGGCAATCTCGAATACGCCCGGTTGATCCACCGTTATCTGTGGTTGCAACAATGCCTGTCGCATTGCTACCAAAGTCTTTTAATGCCGCAAGCATACGACCTAAGCCGTGACCACCACCAATTGCGACCACTTTTTTTGAAGAGTAAATATTCATTTTTTGTTCTTGTTAGATTATTACCAACTATAATTTAGGTTAAATGCTTCTCGTCAGATACTCAACAAGAGTTATTTTGAGGGTTTGATACGTTTTTTTTGCCGATGTGACTCGTTTTTTGTCATCAAAGCTAGATTCACGTACAAATATTAAGTATTTTATTACTCAGCTACTGCGCGTGTGAATATAAAGCGCAGTTGCCATAACTCCGAGCTCTCGCATGCTAAGTCGCACAGTGGTATTTGCTGTACCGATACGCATCAAGAGCCAGTGACATGTTGTCACAAGGGCTTAATTGGAAATGATTATGCCTCCCGTGTTTGGAAAGGTGTTCCGTGGCGCAACAATTCGAAGATAGATTCCATCGCAAGTTTTATTACTTGCGCTTGTCGGTTACAGACGTCTGTAACTTTAAATGTACTTACTGCTTGCCAGATGGTTATAAACCGTCAGGGCAAAAAAACTCGTCTTTTTTAAGTGTTCCTGAGATCAAACGCGTTGTTAAAGCGTTTGCTGATTGTGGTACCTCAAAGATCCGCATTACTGGCGGAGAGCCGAGTCTGCGTAAAGACTTTCCTGAAATCATACATACCGTTGCTTCTACTCCAGGCATCGAAAAAGTAGCCACCACAACGAATGGCTACCGCATGGAGAAACAAGTAGGGCAATGGCGTGATGCTGGTTTAACCCATATAAACGTGAGCGTGGATAGCTTAGATTCGCGCATGTTCCATCAGATCACTGGTGAGAACAAGTTTACTGAGGTTATGCGAGGTATTGATAAAGCGTTTGAGGTTGGCTTTGAACAAGTCAAAGTCAACGTCGTATTGATGAAAGACCTCAATAGTCAGGAATTACCAGCCTTCCTTAATTGGATCAAAGACAAACCTATTCAATTACGTTTTATCGAGCTGATGAAAACTGGCGAGATGGACGAGTTGTTCGATAAACACCATGTGTCTGGCGTTGCGATCCGCAACCAGCTTATTGCTAATGGTTGGCTGTTAAAAGTCAAAGCCGTTAATGATGGCCCCGCGCAAGTGTTTGTCCACCCAGACTACAAGGGTGAAATCGGTTTGATCATGCCTTACGAGAAAGACTTTTGTGAGAGTTGTAACCGACTGCGTGTTTCTGCGACCGGTAAACTTCACTTATGTCTGTTTGGCGACCATGGTGTTGAACTGAGAGATCTAATTCAAGAAGATCAACAAGAGCAAGAGCTCATTGATCGAATTCAGGCTCAGCTTCAAACCAAGTCCGTTAGCCACTTCTTACACGATGGCAACAGCGGCATGACTCCAAACTTGGCGTCAATCGGCGGTTAACCCGCTATATACTCTAAAGCATTTTATCGCTCAGCTTCTTTAAGCCGGGCGAATAAGTCTAATCATCGAAAAATTTATATAGGTGAACAAATGGGTCACGCAGAAAGCAAATTTCAAGCAGCGAACATTGCAGTATTAACGGTTTCAGATACTCGTACAGAAGAAAATGACACGTCAGGTGGTTACCTAGCTGAGCATGCTAAAGAAGCGGGTCACAACGTGGTTGATAAGCAAATTGTTATCGATGACATGTACAAGATCCGTGCGATCGTATCTCAGTGGATTGCTGATGACAGCGTCCAAGCGATCATGATCACTGGTGGTACGGGTTTTACTTCTCGTGACAGCACCCCAGAAGCACTTAAGCCACTGTTCGACAAAGAAGTAGAAGGCTTTGGTGAGCTATTCCGCCAAGTGTCTTACGAAGAGATTGGTACTTCGACGATTCAATCGCGTGCAATCGCGGGTTTTGCTAACCACACGGTTATCTTTGCGATGCCAGGTTCTACAGGTGCGTGCCGTACAGGTTGGACTAAGATCATCAAACAACAGATGGATGCTAGCCACCGTCCTTGTAACTTCATGCCACATCTTTCTGTATAAGGTGGTTTGAGCATGAGCCAATTTACCCACATTAACGCGTCTGGCGAAGCGAACATGGTCGATGTATCGGCTAAAGCGGAAACTGTACGCGAAGCGAGAGCGGAAGCTTTCGTTCAAATGTCAGCTGAAACGCTAGAACTGATTGTTTCTGGTAGCCACCATAAGGGTGATGTTTTTGCGACGGCACGTATTGCTGGCATCCAAGCGGCTAAGAAAACGTGGGACTTGATTCCACTGTGTCACCCTCTACTACTAACTAAAGTCGAAGTGCAGCTAGAAGCTATCGAGTCTGAAAACAAGGTTCGCATTGAATCTGTTTGTAAACTTGCGGGTAAGACGGGCGTTGAGATGGAAGCGCTTACGGCTGCTTCTGTTGCTGCGCTAACGATTTACGATATGTGTAAAGCCGTTCAAAAAGACATTGTTATCGAAAATGTACGCCTGTTAGAGAAGACGGGTGGTAAATCTGGTCACTTCAAGGTGGAATCATGATTACTGTACTGTTCTTTGCTCAAACTCGTGAACTTGTCGGTGTCGATAGCCTAGAAGTCGATGCACAATTCAATACTATTGAAGCGATTCGCAGCCACCTTGTAACACAAGAAGGCAAATGGGATATCGCATTGGAGGAGGGCAAACTTCTGGCTGCGCTTAACCAATCAATCGTACCTTTGACAACTGAAGTGAAAGACGGCGATGAAGTGGCTTTCTTCCCACCTGTTACTGGAGGTTAGCCATGAACGACTCTCGAGTTATTGATCCAAGAGTACTAGTTACGGCAGAAGATTTTTCTGTGGGTGACGAATACGATTATCTAGCTCAAGGCACAGCTGCAGGAGCGGTAGTGACGTTTGTTGGTAAAGTTCGCGACATGAACCTTGGCGACAACGTGATTGGTTTGTCTCTAGAGCACTATCCGGGTATGACAGAGAAGTCGCTGAGCGAGATCTGTGATCAAGCTGAAGCGCGCTGGCCTATTCAGAAGATGCGAGTGATTCACCGTGTTGGTGACCTAGATATCGGTGACCAGATTGTTTACGTTGGTGTATCCAGTGCGCACCGAGGGGCTGCCTTCGAAGCGTGCGAGTTTGTTATGGACTTCCTCAAAACCAAAGCGCCGTTTTGGAAAAAAGAACGTACCACTGAAACAACTCGCTGGGTTGATTCTCGCGAT
Organism: Vibrio sp. 1F253; assembly: GCF_041439295.1. Classification (NCBI taxonomy): domain Bacteria; kingdom Pseudomonadati; phylum Pseudomonadota; class Gammaproteobacteria; order Vibrionales; family Vibrionaceae; genus Vibrio; species Vibrio sp. 1F253. The sequence goes on from NZ_JBGONU010000014.1 coordinate 48,162, forward strand.
TCTGATACCAAAGCTGCAGAGCGCTGGAAAAAGTAAATTATCCCACATAATGTTTCGTCCTTAACGTGATAACGCATTTCAGGTTAGGACTTAGGTAATAAAGCCGACGTTGAACGTCGGTTTTTTTGTGCGTGCAACAAAGTCATTTATAAAAAATAGGGTGTTTATTAAATGATTAATCATTCGAGTTGCATATAAATTCTTTGGCTTATTTTTTCTGTACTGGTGCAGCTCTGCATCTGTTTTGGTGCAGTGCATTATGCTGTTTTGTATAAAGTGATAACCCTCACAAATAGTACAGTCTATTTAGGGGATATGTGATGTGCACTTAGATTTAATGTGGCATTAATGTTAACTTATCAAAGGTGTTCTAGCATAAGATGCTAAAAAAAGTATCAACACAGATACATCAACACTAAAGGCTGTTATTTAATAAATCCCTATGTGTAACTCACTATTCATTAGGATTTTATTAGATATTTACACTGATACCTTGAGTATTTCGGAGAATTATCCGATTTTTTGCGACTTGTTTATGGCAAATTACTTCAATGGTTGATAGTGTGTGCCTCAATCTTTGTAAGGTTTTAGATTTTTATGCTTATATTTTAAGCTAAATAAATCTAAATCACTGCCGTTCAGTGAACTTAGCAAAGAAGTCATGGATGCAATACGAAAAACTTGGAGTTTATTAAATGTACAAGAATAAAATCACTCAGGCCCTTCTTCTAGGTGCTGGTTTGGCAGTGGCTGCCACTTCTACTCTTTCTATCGCTGCTGAAGTTCCAGCAGGTACAGAACTAGCAAAAGTTCAGGAACTTGTTCGCGGTAACGGTACTGAAGTTGCGACTATCGACCCACACAAATCTCAAGGTGTACCAGAATCTCACGTAATTCGTGATCTTCTAGAAGGTCTAGTGAACCAAGATGGCGAAGGTAATACAATCCCAGGTGTAGCCGAAAGCTGGGAAACGACGGACAACAAAACATTCACTTTCCACCTACGTAAAGATGCAAAATGGTCTAACGGCGATCCTGTAACAGCTGAAGATTTCGTTTACAGCTGGCAACGTGCAGTCGATCCTGCCACTGCTTCTCCATATGCTTGGTACATGGAATATACCAAGATGGTGAACGCGAAAGACATCGTAGCGGGTAAGAAAGACAAGAGTGAGCTAGGTGTTAAAGCTGTAGATGCAAACACGTTTGTTGTTGAACTAGATACAGCGGTACCATATTTCGTAATGATGATGGGCCACACAACAGTTAAGCCAGTACATAAAGCAACTGTTGAAAAGTACGGTGACCAATGGACTAAGCCAGATCACTTTGTTGGTAATGGTGCATTTGCTGTTGATAAATGGGTTGTTAACGAACGCCTAGTACTTAAGCGTAACGACCAATACTGGAACAATGATAAGACTGTTCTAAACAAAGTCACGTTCCTGCCAATCGAAAACCAAGTAGCGGAAATGAACCGTTTCCTATCTGGTGAAATCGATTTTACAGATGATCTGCCAATTGAGCATTTCAAGCGTATGAAAAAAGAACATCCAGAAGATCTATCCGTTGTGGGTAACCTTTGTAGCTACTACTACTCATTTAACACTAAGAAAAAGCCTTTCGATGATGTTCGTGTACGTAAGGCTATTTCTTATGCGATTGATCGTGACATAGTCGCTGGTGCAATCATGGGGCAAGGACAGAAACCTGCGTATTTCCTCACGCCGGAAATTACTGCTGGGTTCGAACCTGAGCTTCCTCAATACGGCAAGATGTCTCAAAAAGAACGTAATGCTGAAGCGGCGCGCCTTCTTGAAGAAGCGGGTTTCGGAAAAGACAATCCTCTTGAGTTCTCCCTCTTATATAACACTGATGAGAATCACAAGAAAGTTGCTGTAGCACTAGGTTCTATGTGGAAGAAGACACTGGGTCTTAAGGTTACACTTGAAAATCAAGAATGGAAAACTTACCTATCTTCTAAAGATACTGGCAACTTTGAAGTAGCTCGTGCAGGTTGGTGTGGTGACTACAATGAAGCGTCTACATTTTTGACCTTGATGGTAAGTGCTAATACGACAGGCGGCCAACATTGGGGAAATCGTGATTATGACACTTTGATAGACAAGGCTATTAACTCCACTTCAGAACAAGAACGTAACGAACTGTATTTAGAAGCAGAGAAGCTAATGGCGAACGATATGCCTATTGCTCCTATCTATCAGTACGTTAAAACGCGTTTACTTAACCCACATGTAGGTGGCTTCCCAACTAATAATGCGGAAGATAAAATCTACTCAAAAGATCTCTACATCAAAGCTGAATAATAAGAGCTTAGATTCTAAAAAGTTAATATAACTATAACGATACAGACACTACATGCGCAGGGCGCGCATGTAGCGTCTTTCTAATTTTAATTGTCACAGACTGAAAGAGTGAGTTTATGCTTAAATTCATTATGAAAAGGATATTTGAAGCGATTCCAACCATGTTGGTGTTGATCACTATATCTTTCTTTCTTATGCGTTTCGCACCGGGTAACCCGTTTTCAAGCGAGCGTCCATTACCGCCAGAAGTTATGGCTAACATCGAAGCTAAATATGGCTTAGATAAACCTGTATTTGAACAGTACACCACGTACTTGACCAACATCCTTCAGGGTGATTTTGGTCCATCTTTCAAATATCAAGATTACACAGTAAATGAGCTGATCGCTGTAGCACTTCCAGTATCTGCGAAGGTAGGCTTCGTTGCCTTTATCTTTACGCTAATTATGGGGGTCACCGTCGGTACTATAGCCGCGTTGAAGCACAATACCTGGATCGACTACACCATAATGTCGACCGCCATGCTCGGGGTGGTGCTGCCATCCTTCGTGTTGGCACCAGCGCTTATCTACCTATTCTCTCTACACTGGCATATATTCCCAGCAGGTGGTTGGCACGGGGGTACGTACATGTACATCGTCCTACCCGTTATCGCGATGTCTCTTCTATACGTAGCAACCTTTGCTCGTATCACTCGCGGTAGCATGATCGAAACCCTAAACAGTAACTTTATCCGTACCGCTCGTGCTAAAGGCCTAAGTTACCGTTATATCGTTCTTAAACATGCGCTTAAGCCAGCAATGCTACCTGTTGTTTCATACATGGGGCCTGCGTTCGTAGGTATCATCACAGGTTCAGTTGTTGTTGAAACCATCTTCGGCCTACCGGGTATCGGTAAGCTGTTTGTTAACGCCGCGTTTAACCGTGATTATTCGTTAGTAATGGGTGTAACCATTTTGATTGGTTTCCTATTCATCTTGTTCAACGCAATCGTTGATATTTTACTAGCGCTTATTGACCCGAAAATTCGCTACTAGCAGGGACGCATGGTTATGTTGAAGAAAAAAGAAAACTTAGAAGCGATCGAAAAATTCTCTGAGAATTTGGAAATTGAAGGTCGTAGTTTGTGGCAGGATGCGCGTATTCGTTTTATGCGCAACAAAGCGGCAATGATAAGCCTGTTCATTCTAATTATCATGGTGCTATCGGTAATCTTCTTACCTATGTTGGCGCAGCATGCTTACGATGATACTGATTGGTACGCAATGCACGTTGGTCCAAATGCGGATCATTGGTTTGGTACCGACAGTTTAGGTCGTGACTTATACGTCCGTACGATGATCGGCGGCCGTATTTCTCTGATGGTTGGTGTGATGGGCGCATTTGTAGCGGTACTGATTGGTACGCTTTACGGTGCAGCTTCAGGTTTCATTGGCGGTCGTACTGACCGAGTGATGATGCGTATCCTAGAGATCTTGTACGCAGTACCATTCATGTTCCTTGTGATCGTACTGGTAACATTCTTTGGTCGTAATATTGTACTTATCTTTGTTGCTATCGGTGCTATTGCTTGGCTCGATATGGCACGAATCGTACGTGGTCAAACGTTGAGTCTACGTAGCAAAGAATTCATCGAGGCTGCTCACGTATGTGGTGTAAGTAAATGGAAGATCATTACACGTCATATCGTACCGAATGTATTGGGTATTGTTGCGGTTTACTCGACGCTACTTATTCCGAGCATGATCCTTACTGAATCATTCTTATCTTTCCTTGGTCTTGGTGTTCAAGAGCCTATGACAAGTTGGGGCGCGCTATTACAAGAAGGCTCGCAAACAATGGAAGTTGCTATTTGGCAATTGGCATTCCCAGCGGCATTCATGGTAGTTACGCTGTTCTGCTTTAACTACGTAGGTGATGGTCTGCGCGACGCGCTTGATCCAAAAGACAGATAAAGAAATAGCAAATAAAAATACAAAAGCTATAAAAGATTGAAGGAAGCAATGATGAGCTTATTAGATGTCAAAGATCTGCGCGTCGAATTTACCACGCAAGATGGTATCGTAACCGCAGTAAACGACTTGAACTTCTCACTTAACCAAGGCGAAACGCTGGGTATTGTTGGTGAGTCGGGTTCAGGTAAATCACAAACGGTATTTGCACTGATGGGGCTGCTAGCTAAGAACGGCATCATCTCAGGTAGCGCAAAGTTTGAAGGCAATGAAATTCTTAACCTGCCTGAAAAAGAGCTGAACAAAGTACGTGCTGAACAGATCGCGATGATCTTCCAAGATCCAATGACGTCACTGAATCCTTACATGAAAGTATGTGATCAGCTGATGGAAGTACTTATGCTGCATAAAGGCATGGGTAAAGCAGAAGCGTTCGAAGAATCAGTTCGTATGCTGGAAGCGGTGAAAATCCCTGAAGCACGCAAGCGTATAACCATGTACCCACATGAATTTTCTGGCGGTATGCGTCAACGTGTGATGATCGCAATGGCACTACTGTGTCGCCCTAAATTGCTTATCGCTGATGAGCCGACAACGGCGTTGGATGTAACCATTCAAGCGCAAATCATGGAATTGCTGAACGAACTTAAAGATGAGTTCAATACGGCAATCATCATGATCACTCATGACTTAGGTGTGGTTGCTGGTTCGTGTGACAAAGTACTTGTGATGTATGCAGGTCGTACAATGGAATATGGCACGGTTGATGAAATCTTCTACGAGCCAAGCCACCCTTATGCGGAAGGCCTGCTTAAAGCGATTCCTCGTTTGGATACCGAAGGTGAAATTCTACCGACGATTCCAGGTAACCCACCTAACTTACTTCGCCTACCAACAGGTTGTCCTTACCAAGACCGCTGTCACCGTGTAATGGACCGTTGTAAGCAAGAAGCACCGATTCTACAGCCATTTGCTAAAGACCGTCAGCGTGCTTGTTTTTCAGATTGGGAGACTTGGACAAAATGAGTAAAGAATTACTATTAGATATTAAAGACCTAAAAGTTCATTTTAGCATTGCGGCTAAGTCTGCTTGGCCTTGGGCGAAACCATCAAACCTTAAAGCAGTTGATGGTGTTGATGTTCATCTTTACGAAGGCGAAACGCTAGGTGTGGTAGGTGAGTCTGGTTGTGGTAAATCGACTTTTGCACGCGCGATTATCGGTTTGGTTGAAGCGACTGAAGGTCAAGTGATGTGGTTAGGTCAGGACCTGACTAAGATGCAAGAAGTGAAACGTCGTGAGACTCGTAAAGAGATTCAGATGATCTTCCAAGATCCACTAGCATCACTCAACCCGCGTATGTCAGTCGGCGACATAATTGCTGAGCCTCTAGAGACTTTCTTCCCTGAACTTTCTAAACAAGAAGTGAAGGACAGAGTTAAAGAGATGATGGCAAAAGTTGGTCTACTACCAAACGTAATCAACCGTTACCCACATGAATTCTCTGGTGGTCAGTGCCAGCGTATCGGTATTGCACGTGCACTTATCTTGAAACCTAAGATGATCATCTGTGATGAACCTGTTTCTGCACTGGATGTCTCTATCCAAGCTCAAGTAGTTAACCTTCTGAAAGAACTACAGAAAGAGCTTGGTTTGTCTTTGGTATTCATCGCGCACGATTTGTCAGTGGTTAAACACATCTCTGACCGTGTATTGGTGATGTACTTAGGTAATGCTGTTGAGCTAGGTGAATCAGATGCCTTGTTCTCAGACCCTAAGCACCCATATACCAAAGCGTTGATGTCTGCAGTTCCGATTCCAGATCCTCGCTTAGAGCGCAGTAAAACCATTCAGATGCTGGAGGGTGATCTACCGTCACCAATCAACCCACCATCAGGTTGTGTGTTCCGTACTCGTTGCCCGCAAGCAACAGAGGCGTGTGCGCAAACTAAGCCAACTATTCAAGGCGATGACGTTCACGCAGTATCTTGCTTGCACGTACAAGTCTAGAGCCTATTTAAAACGGTTCAGCCTGTGACAGGCTTAAGCGCGACTAGTTATTAGAGTCGCGCTTTTTTTGTGTCTAAAGCTCCATATTAAATAAGCTTCATCAAATAATTTGAACAACTAAGCCAACTTCTTCTAGTTTTGAAAAAGTAGGCTTTTTTTATACTAGAGAAATGTATGGATGACAGAGGTTTGGATATGGGCAAGTTAGTTGAAGGTGTTTGGCATGATGTTTGGTACGACACCAAGGAAAGCGGTGGCAAGTTTGTTCGTGAAGATGCAGGCTTTCGTCACTGGGTAGAGAATAAAGCGTCCGCGCAGTTTCAGCCTGAAAGCGGCCGTTATCACTTGTACGTATCATTGGCTTGTCCTTGGGCGCACAGAACCCTTATCTTCCGAGAGCTTAAAGACCTAACCGATCACATTGACGTGACGGTGGTTTGCCCAGACATGATGAGTGATGGTTGGCAAATGGGGTTACCTGAACCTCTGTTCGGCCATACGCGCATGCATCAAATCTACACTCAAGCCAAACCTGACTACTCGGGTAGAGTGACGGTGCCTGTGTTGTGGGATAAAAAGACTAACACCATTGTGAGTAACGAGTCGTCTGAGATTATCCGTATGTTTAACTCAGAGTTTAATGAACTGACAGGCAACACCGATGATTACTATCCGTGGGAACTGGCAAAGAAGATTGATGAGTGGAATGACTATATCTACCCAAACATTAACAACGGTGTGTACCGAACGGGCTTTGCAACGACACAAGAAGCCTACGAAGAAGCGTATGGTGCGTTATTTGAAGCCTTAGACAAAGTAGACGCTCACCTTAGCGAACATCGCTATTTAGCGGGTAACGAGATTACAGAAGCGGATTGGCGCTTGTTTACCACTCTGGTTCGATTTGATGCCGTTTATGTTGGGCACTTTAAGTGTAATAAGCAGCGAATTTCAGACTACGTCCATATTCAGGGCTACTTAAAAGAGCTCTACCAGGTCGAAGGCATTAAAGAGACGACCGATTTTTATCACATCAAGCGCCACTATTATTACAGCCATACAGGTATAAACCCAACCCAAGTTGTGCCGAAAGGACCTGCGCTAGACTTAGAATCAGTCCATGGGCGAGGTTAGATTAATCTTAAGAGCATCAAGTAACCTTAAGCGTTAGATATAAAAAAACCCTAGATAAGAATCTAGGGTTTTTTGCTTTCTACAAAAGAAAAATTAGTTAATTACTTTTTCTTCAGCTTGAGCTGCTTGGTCTGCTTGGATAGCCGTTAGAGCTACTGTGTAAACGATATCGTCTACTAGAGCGCCACGAGACAAGTCATTTACTGGCTTGCGCATACCTTGAAGCATTGGACCGATAGACACTAGATCTGCTGAACGCTGTACCGCTTTGTAAGTCGTGTTACCCGTGTTTAGGTCTGGGAATACGAATACTGTCGCTTTACCTGCAACTGGAGAGTTAGGCGCTTTAGAAGCGGCTACGTTTTCCATGATTGCTGCGTCGTACTGAAGAGGACCGTCGATCACTAGATCAGGACGTTTCGCTTGAGCAAGTTTGGTTGCTTCACGCACTTTATCTACGTCTGCACCTTTACCAGATTCACCAGTAGAGTAAGAGATCATAGCAACGCGTGGGTCGATACCGAATGCCGCAGCAGAATCTGCAGATTGGATAGCGATTTCAGCAAGCTGTTCAGCTGTTGGATCTGGGTTGATCGCACAGTCACCGTATACAAGCACTTGATCAGGCAGAAGCATGAAGAAGATTGAAGATACGATAGAAGCATCAGGAGCAGTCTTGATGATCTGGAACGGAGGAACGATAGTGTTCGCCGTTGTGTGAACAGCACCAGAAACTAGGCCGTCAACTTCGCCAGCTTCAAGCATCATAGTACCTAGGAATACTGAGTCTTCTAGCTTCTCACGAGCAACAACTTCAGTCATGCCTTTAGCGCCACGAAGTTCTACTAGACGAGCTACGTAGTTTTCGCGAACTGATGCAGAATCGATGATCTCAACGCCAGCGCCAAGCTCAACACCTTGCTGCGCTGCAACGCGACGGATTTCTTCAGGGTTACCTAGAAGTACACACGTTGCGATACCGCGCTCAGCACAGATAGCCGCAGCTTTAACTGTACGTGGCTCGTCACCTTCAGGAAGAACGATGCGCTTAGCCGCTTTACGAGCAAATTCAGTTAGCTGGTAACGGAATGCTGGTGGGCTTAGACGACGGATGCCTTGAGTACCTTCAGATAGAGAATCAATCCAAGGGCCATCAATGTGGCTTGCAACGTGATCGTTAACGAACTCGATACGCTCTTTATCGTCAGCAGGAACTTCTAGGTTGAAGCTCTGTAGGTTTAGAGACGTCTGCCAAGTGTTACCTTGAGCTTTGAAGATCGGTAGACCTGAAGCGAATGCTGGTGCGCAAAGGTTAGCAATGCTTTCTGGAATGTCGTAACCGCCAGTCAGTAGGATTGCGCCAATCTCAACACCGTTTTTCGCAGCAAGAGCCGCAGCAACGATAACGTCAGGACGGTCTGCAGAAGTTACTAGCAGTGAACCTGGCTTGAAGTGCTCAATCATGTGCGGTAGAGAACGTGCACAGAAAGTGATGCTCTTAATACGACGAGTTGAGATTTCACCTTCGTTAACGATTTCAGCGTTAAGGTGCTTAGCCATATCAACCGCACGAGTTGCGATTAGGTCGATGCTCCATGGCACACAGCCAAGAACACGGATAGGGCTAGAATTGAAGATTTGCATTACTTCAAGGTTCGCTTGCTGAGCGCTGTCTGCATCATCAAAGATTTCAGATAGGTCAGGGCGAGTACGACCAGCTTCATCAACAGGAGCATTAAGCTTGTTGATGATTACGCCTTTGATATTCTTGTTTTTTGTACCGCCGAAGTTAGAACATGCTACTTCGATACGCTCTTTAAGTTGCGTAGGGTTGTCAGTACCAGGAGTCGCAACGAATACGATCTCTGCGCCAAGCGTTTTTGCGATTTCTGCGTTCACTTGGTTTGCAAACGGGTGCTTACGAGTAGGGACTAGGCCTTCGATTAGCGTTACTTCAGCGTCTTTGTTGATTTTGTTGTATTGCTCAACAACAGATTCAAGAAGTACATCCATTTTTTCACTACCGATCAACGCTTCAGCTTTAGTCATCGCAATTGGTTCACCAATCTTGATGTCGCTGTTTGTGCTAATGATAGTTGATGTTAGATCTGGTTGATCGCCACCGCTACGAGGTTGAGCGATTGGTTTGTAGAACGAAACACTTACGCCTTTGCGCTCCATCGCGCGAAGAACACCCATGCTTACACTAGTAAGACCAACACCAGCGCTTGTAGGGATAAGCATAATAGTACGGGACATTGAGGAGTACCTTTAACTATTGGAATGAAAAAAGCTCAACTCCTGTTCCTACCAACATTTATATAGGGGTAGGAATAAAAGTTGAGCCCCATTTTTCTTAGATAAAAATCTGACTAGCGTCGAGTGAAGCTAGTCAGAAAATTCGATTAAAGACCTGCTAGTTCAGCTGTATCTTCTGCAATCACTAGCTCTTCATTAGTAGAGATAACCATTGCTGGTACACGGCTGTTTTCAGTCGTGATAGTACCTTCGCCGCCGAAACGAGCTTTAAGGTTAGCTGCGCTATCTACTTCGATACCGAAGAATGCAAGACGGTTAAGAACCATTTCACGGATTGGCGCTGAGTTTTCACCGATGCCACCAGTGAATACGATAGCGTCAAGGCGACCTTCTAGGGTTGCAGTGTAGCTTGCAACGTATTTAGCTAGACGGTGACAGAATACGTCCATTGCACGAGTAGCTTCTTCTTTCTCGCCGTAGTTGTCTTCAACGAAACGACAGTCAGAAGTTACTTGAGTTAGACCTTGTAGGCCAGACTCTTTAGTGAACATTGTGTTGATTTCATCAACGCTCATGCCAAGTTTGTCATGTAGGTGGAACATAACAGCAGGGTCAAGGTCGCCACAGCGAGTACCCATTACAAGACCTTCAAGAGGAGTAAGGCCCATAGAAGTATCTACAGATTGGCCATTCTTGACTGCACAAACAGATGCGCCGTTACCTAGGTGACAGTTAATGATGTTAACTTCTTCAATAGGTTTGTCTAGAAGCGTGGCACACTCACGAGTAATAAATAGGTGAGATGTACCATGTGCACCGTAACGACGAATACCGTGATCTGTGTATAGGTTGTATGGAAGCGCGTATAGGTAAGCTTCTTCTGGCATTGTCGTGTGGAAAGCAGTATCAAATACAGCAACGTTTTTTAGTGCTGGGAATGATTTTTGAGCTGCTTTAATACCGATAAGGTGCGCAGGGTTGTGAAGAGGAGCGAAAGTCGCTGCATCTTCGATACCTTTAATTACTTCATCAGTGATTAGTGCTGATGAAGTAAAGTTTTCACCACCATGCACAACACGGTGACCGATTGCTGCAAGGTTTTCAGAAAGTTCTGGCTTAGAAGCAAGAATAGTTTCTACCATGAAGGCTAGTGCTTCTTCGTGTGCTGCGCCATTACCTAGTTGAGCTTCGTGTTTACCATCAAGTTTCCACTTGATACGAGCTTCAGGAAGATGCAGACATTCTGCAAGACCTGTTAGATGCTCGTCACCAGATACTGCGTCAACTACAGCAAATTTAAGAGAAGAACTACCACAGTTTAAAACTAAAACTAGCTTAGACATTAATGACTACCTGTTTATTTTTCTGATCGAAATCAGTTAAGGATGAAAATTAATCTCAAGAATAGTCGAAGCACATAGGCTTGCGTACTAACCTTGGTCAAAAAAACGTTAATTTCCGTATAAAGTGAAAGCGCTCTTTATCAAAAAGAGGCTTGTGCATTCCTTGCAGAAGTCTTCTCAAAGTTGCTTAAATTGTAAATAAGGGCAACAATGAGATTGAGGCCTGCAAATAATAGCGATATTGTGCAAATATAACAAAAAAATTTGAAAGAATATTATTTTTCGTCAAATTTTTGTGTTTTTAGTTGATGATTTCAACTTTTTTTTAATGGGAGACTCATATGAGCAATAGAGTTGGTTTAGCTAGTAGTTTAAAAGATGGCCAAAAGTACATGGATCTCTGGCCCGTCCGAAAAGAGTTAAACGCGATCTTCCCAGAACAGCGCATTATTAAAGCGACCCGTTTTGGCGTGAAAGTGATGCCTGCGATTGCTGCTATTAGTGTTCTTACACAAATGGTCTTTAATAATTACCAAGCGATGCCACAAGCTGTGGTCATGGCTTTGTTTGCAATCAGCTTACCGCTTCAAGGCATGTGGTGGTTAGGTAATCGCTCAAACACACAACTTCCACCTGCGCTAGTCTCGTGGTATCGCGAACTTCATGAGAAGATCACTGAAACGGGTTTTGCGTTAGAGCCAATGAAGTCGCGCCCTCGTTATAAAGAATTGGCGATCATTTTAAATCGCGCATTTCGTCAGCTAGATAAATCCTCAATGGAACGTTGGTTCTAATGAGTTTCAACTCTCCTCTTGTCTGAGAGCAACTATTCTTCATTGATGGTTTGTTCTCAGGTTTGACTTTAATATTTTCACTTCGTTTTTATTCATCTCGCTCCCCCTCATTCCTTTTTTCTCTTACTACTCATGTAGTTTCTTACTTTTCAAATTCTGCCTTTCACTATTTCACGCATTTTTCGAGCCTTGTTGTGTTTTTGTTAAATATAACTTCAAGTCATCAATGGTTACAGGTAATAATATCAATAGTGATGTTGTTCTCTTTGAGCGAGCAATAATGAGCAGAGCTTGATTCAGGGAGCGATAATGAGTTCTGTAAAAAAGGTATTGGCAGCGGTCGTAAGTTGTCTGTTGTTGCTATGGACAAGCAATGTCATGGCGAACGTTGCCAAAGTTTCGGTTTCACAAGTTGTTGACCATCCAGATCTGAATGCAACACGTCTAGGACTTCTTGAAGGATTGAGAGCAAAAGGTTACGAACCGGGTAAAAATTTAGAGTTTTCTTATGAAATGGCTGGTGGCAATCCCGTTCAGGCAGCAAAAATAGCCAGAGAGTTAGTTAGTGAGAACCCTCATGTATTAGTTGGCATCGCGACACCGACCTCTCAAGCGTTGGTTTCAGCGACTCGAACGATCCCGATTGTGTTCACCGCGGTGACAGACCCTATCGGAGCAAGACTTGTTAAACAATTGGAGCAGCCGGGACGAAATGTCACGGGCCTTTCTGACTTATCACCTATTTCCCAACATGTATCTCTTATTAAAGAGCTACTCCCCAATGCAGTTTCAGTCGGTGTGGTTTATAACCCAGCAGAGGCAAATGCTGTTGCTTTAGTAGGGCTGTTAAAGCAGGCTACACGAGACTTTGGCTTTACTTTGCATACTGCTAAAGCGTTGACTATCGATGATGTAGAAGAAAAAACAGCATCCGTGGCTAAAAAATCTGATGTTATCTACGCGCTAACCGATAACACGGTGGCAAGCGGTATTGAAGGACTTATAAATGCAGCAAACCAAGCTGGCACACCCGTGGTTGCAGGAGCAACGTCTTATGTTGGCAAGGGAGCAATAGCTGGGTTAGGTCTAGATTACTATGACGTTGGGGTGCAGACCGCTGATTATGTGGCCGCTATTTTGGACGGACAAAAACCAGGGAAGTTGAGTGTTAAAACGGCTCAAAGCTCTCAGTTGGTAGTTAACCTAGATGCCGCTCGTATGCTTGGTTTGACGCTACCTAAGTCTGTGGTTGATCGTGCGATAGTCAGTCGTTAATAGGTATTTACATCAAAAAAATCATGTTTGATAAGTCACTTTGTTAACAGGGACTTAAACCATCATAATGAACAACATTAGTCGACTCTCACCATTAGCTGCGATCTATTTTATTCATTTTTAAGTAGTTATTTACCCGATAGGTGCATCGTTAATACCAACTTACATTATTTTACATCGAGAGGGCTGTCGATTAATGTCATAATATTAATGGAACTAATGAAAATAACTGAGCGCTAAGAGCACATTCTATGAAAGTAAATAGGCACTTTAGCCTTACCTTTGTCTTCGGCTTTCCCGCTGTGATCGCGACCATGTTACTTGGGCTGATAGGAAAAAATTATTTTGATGCGGTTGAAAAAGACATCAGCAGTGAGTTTCAGCGTATTGAAGAAGTGTTTAAACGAACGACCAAAATTGTTACCGCTCTAGATTACAGCTTCTCTAATTACTACAAATCAGGAAACCCTCTTTTCCTTGATCACAATAAGCAAGTGGTTGATGGTCTTTGCCGAATTTGGCCCATTGACGTATTACTTCTTGCTGACGGAAAAACCGCAGATATCCCCTCTGTCGATATCGACTATATGTTGGTTGGTCAAGAACCCCTTTGTAATGAAACCAGTGATAGCTATAAAAGTGCGTCAGAAAAAATTGCTCTCGCGCCAATTCTTTCATTTTTGTCCCAGCTTGATGAATATCACAACGGCGTACACTTTATTGATACTCGTGGGTATGTGATCTCTTCGCCAGAAGACTTTGCTAAAGAGCTAGGGAAAGAACTACTTTCGACCATAAAAAGCCGCCCGTATTGGCAAAGAACCGCCAACAATCCAGAACAATTGACTTTAACGGGTCCTGCGTATCGATTTGACTCTCTTGACCGTATGATAAGCATGACGATTCCGGTGTTTCATAAGGGGATACATCAAGGAATGCTTTCTGTTGAGATTGACGCCAGTAAATTGCTTGCGAGTTCGAATGAGCACTTAGCCGGTAGAATCGATATTATTGATACCACCTTGGTTAATCCGGTTGATAGCGCTACTTTCTATCGCGCGATACAACTGGAAGGAGTCACCTCTCATCACGCGATGTACTACGAATTAGATTTTGCCAAAGAGGTAGAGCACTTTTTTGTCTACGAGAAAGACAGTCTGATTGTCGCTATCATCGTATATCTATTCTCTGTAACGCTCTTTTTCTTCGTTAACTCCAATATTGAACGTGGTTACTTCAAAGAGCTAGCAGCTAAAGATCCGATGACCGGGCTGCTAAATCGCAGAGGATTGGAAGCTTTTTGGCGCAGTGTGGAGCATGACCAGTTATTCGCCTTGACTGTATTTGACATTGATAATTTCAAGTTGATTAATGATACCTTTGGGCATGACAAAGGGGATGATGTTATTCGCTACATGTCCCGCCAGATAAGTAATAGCATTCGAAGTAGTGATGTAGCAGCAAGGTTTGGTGGTGAAGAGTTTGTCGTTTATCTTAAAGGTGATGATCGTGAAACGTTAATGAGGACATTAGAGCGTGTTAAAAATGCTGTCTGTGCAAACTCAGCTAACATTGTACCTAATGGTTTTACTGTCTCTGGTGGTGTTTGTATTACTGAAGCTGAGCATAATAACCTAAGCTTTGAAGAGATATTCAAACACGCGGATGAAAAGTTGTACGTGGCTAAGACGACAGGTAAAGACCGCATCGTATTTTAACCACGCTATTGAACTTCTATGTTAGAGAAGAAGGGGAACTAACTCACACAGTTTGGCGATGTTCCTCTTGATAACGCTGAAGGCGCTCCACAATAGGTGGCGCTTTCTTGAAAGTGCGAATTTCTTTAAATAGTTCGTTCGCTTCAGGGTAGCCTTTACTTAGATAAACAAACCACTGCTTCACTCTATTGGGGTAGTACATGCCTTTGTCCCCTTTTATTTGAAACTCTGAATAGCGTAGCAAAAGTTCGATGACTTTATTCCACGGCATTTTTGGGTGGTTGTGCTTAACGACGTTGCCAAGATTTGGAATGTTGAAAGCGCCACGACAGACCATCAATGAATCGACGCCAGTGGCTTCTATGCAATCTTGACCATCTTGATAGTTCCAGATTTCCCCATTAGCAATCAAAGGTAGAGACGTTTTTTCTCTTATTTGATTGATGTAATCCCATTTAATTTCGCTGGCTTTATAGCCGCCAACTTTGGTTCTTGCATGCACAGTGAGTTCGTCTGCCTTTGCTTGTTCGATAGCGTCGACAATTTCAAAGCACTCTTCCGGGTGCTCCCAACCCAATCGAATTTTTGCAGATACGGGAATGTGTGCTGGCACCGCATCTCGACAAGACTTCACCACTTGATAGATGAGTTCTGGTTCTTTTAGCAGTGACGCACCGCCATTACTTTTGTTTACCGCTTTTGCAGGGCAACCAAAATTAAGATCAATGCCTTTAGCGCCTAAACTAGCAGCTTGAAAAGCATTCTCGGCCATCCAATTTGGGTGTTGTCCTAGAAGCTGGAGATGGATTGGAACACCAGCCATGGTTTGAGAGCCTTGATGCAATTCAGGGCAAATACGGTGAAAAACATGCGGAGGAAGAAGTTGATCAACTACGCGCACAAATTCCGTCACACAGAGATCGTAATCATTGATCTCTGTGAGAATTTCACGCATTAGATGGTCTAAAACGCCCTCCATAGGGCCAAGTATTACTCGCATTTGCTTTACCGAAACTGAATGGATCGAAAATTAAGACGCGTGATTGTACGGGCAAGTTAAAAGCTTGTCACTATGAGCTAGGTGAATCTGACGTAACAGTTATTTCACCGGTTAGAGGGAAGTAGTTGAGCCTTGGTAAATCTTCGCCTAGCGAGTAACCATCAGTGTAGTAGTAATAGCAGCTTGGATCTGATGTATACCAAGCAACGATCGGTTCTTCTGAAGGGAATACTGAGCTACCGTGATCTCTAACGGTGAGGTCAGTATTCATGAGCGCCCGCCAAAGCCTTGCGCAGTCACTCCCTCTAATTGCAGTCCCCGAATTAATCGGTAGTTGATCAACAGCGATTGGAAAACCAGTCGATGAAGGATAAACGCTGCCTTCACCATAATCGACATCTTGATTAAAATCAGGCTCTCCATCAACAAGCCACTGTGAGTGGTAAAGGTTAACCGCAGTTCGAAAAGAAGAAAAAGCACCTTGAGCTATAGCTTCATGGCTATCGCGTTGGTAATTTAGAAAGCGAGGAGCTGCGGTAACGGCAAGTATGCCTAAAATAACGACGACAGAGACTAGCTCTATCAAAGTAAAACCATTTTGGTGTTGTTTCATAATGTATTCTATATATAACTAAATATTTCAATGACTCTTTTACACTTCAAACTTAAATTTTCAAAATGAAATAAGTTTAGTTTGCTGAATTGAACTAAAGATAATGTTTGCGTGGCTACTGGTAGGTGTAATTAATCATAGAGCTATACGAATAATTACTAATTGTTAGCCTTGTGGGTATAATGGAGACAACAGAATTGACCGACTAGTGAAGTAATATGAAGTATCAATTATTGAGTCTTCCTGACTCAATTAACGACGTAACAGCCCAGTTTGTAGAAGGTGCTATATTTGCATCTAACCTTGCAACTAAACCTCTTGATCCAGAGGCTTGGTTACCTATAGCTATTCCTGAAACTGGTCAGGACTTCGTTCCTCAAGTCACCGAGCAAATTAATCGCCAACATAACCTCATTCAGCGAAGTGAATATTTGCTTACAGAAGTGCTTGATGCAGATAATTTTGCTGAACAGCTAGCCGATTTTTCTGAAGGTTTTATGATGGTCTGGCCGACGATTGAAGAACAGTGGCAGGAAACGTCAATCGCAGATGGCACATTACGCATGCTACAAGCAATGTTAACAACATTCATGCTGGCGATTGATGAAGAACAGACAATCGAGCAAATGAAAGCAGCTGGATTAGAAACCCCGCCAACTTTGAATGATCTCGTCGGGCAAGTCGATTTGATGGTGACAGAAGTTGCGCTAGCAGCGGATGAAGCGATGCTCGGAAATAAATCTCAAAGTGTGAATCCGTTTAAGGGCATCGGCCGAAATGATGTTTGCCCGTGTGAAAGTGGTAAAAAGTTTAAACAGTGCTGTGGTAAAAAATCTTAATTGCATTGTTAATAGATAATAAAAAGTCGACGTAATGTCGACTTTTTCGTTTCTTAACATGATGTGCTAATTGTTAGTCATTCTTCGATTTAACGAATTGAGAAATCACTACAAAACCGAAAGCAACCAAGTTACCCGCGAAGATAATCACTAGCCATTGAGGCATTGAAAGTTCTAAGAACTGCCATACAACCTTGCTGCAGTCGCCGTAGGCCTCAAACATCCACGGAGCCCATTGGTTTAGAGGTGCCCAGCTAGGGAAGGTCACGAACAGGTCACAGGTAGCGAAAGGAGATGGGTTAAACTGGTAGTCAACGTGCTCTAAAGCAAGCATCAACCCTTTATACGCACCTAACCCCCAACCAAGTAGACCTAGCCAACGTGAAATCGGATTATGCGGGGCAATAGCACCAATCATTGCTGCGATGCCGATAGCGAGCATAGCAACGCGCTCGTAGATACACATTACGCAAGGGCCAAGCATCATCACGTGCTGAAAGAAAAGAGCACATGCTTCAAAAAAGACAATAAAAGCCAGCAGTAAAAGCCAAGATAAACGTCCCTTAGAGAAGTCTTTGAGCATTGCAAAAAAGTTCACGAATTTAATCCTGTCAATAAAATAAAAAAGCCCTGATTACTCAGAGCTTTTTATCTTGGATAAGTTTCCTAATCAACTAATATTTTTGATTAGTTAGATGCACCTATTGTGTTTAGCGATAGAAATCCGGGTTAGTGGCCACCGGAGATAACTGGAGCTACCACTTCACCCGTACGGTGAATGATCCAACCTGCATCATAGAACCATGCTGTCATCGGTTCTACGAAGAACACAATACCGGCAAGGCCAACAAGTGCTAATACGAGAGTATATGGCAAAGCCATGATGACCATGCGGCCGTAAGACAGTCGAATTAACGGAGCAAGTGCTGACGTTAATAGGAATAGGAATGCAGCTTGGCCGTTTGGCGTAGCAACAGAAGGTAGGTTGGTACCTGTGTTGATAGCAACAGCAAGCAGATCAAATTGGTCGCGAGTGATGACGCCTTCAACCAGAGCTGTTTTAACTTCGTTGATGTAAACCGTACCGACGAATACGTTGTCTGAAACCATCGACAAGATACCATTGGCTACGTAGAAGAGTGCGAGCTGTGCGCCTTTATCTTCAACGTGAAGTACAGCATCGATTACTGGCTTAAATAGAGCCTGGTCGATGATTACAGCAACAACCGCAAAAAAGACGGCAAGAAGTGCGGTAAATGGCAGTGCTTCTTCAAAAGCTTTACCCATCGAGTGCTCTTCAATTACACCTGTAAACGCTGTAGCTAAGATGATCACTGAAAGGCCAATCAAACCGACTTCAGCGACGTGAAGCGCAAGGCCAACAATAAGCCAAACTGCGATTGCACTCTGAACCCATAGTTTAGCTACATCTTGTTTTGTACGATTTGCGCGTTCTTTGTTGTCAAATTCAACTAAGATTTGGCGAACGTTATTTGGCAGCTCTGCACCGTAGCCAAACACTTTGAATTTCTCGACAAGTGCACAAGTTAAAATACCACAGAAGAAAACAGGCAGTGTAACTGGCAGCATGCGGATAATAAATTCACCGAACTCCCAACCCGCTTGCTTAGCAATTACTAAGTTTTGTGGTTCACCTACCATGGTCATTACACCACCCAGAGCAGTACCAACACCGGCGTGCATAAGTAGTGAACGTAAGAATGCGCGGTAGTTTTCAAGGTCATCACGTGTTAGCTCAGAGATCTCTTCATCATGAGTATGATCGTGCGCAGACGTTGTGCCCTTACCTGATGCAACCTTGTGGTAGATAGAGTAGAAGCCCACTGCAACGCTAATGACTACGGCGATTACTGTCAGCGCATCTAGGAAGGCAGACAAGAATGCTGCGGCGACACAGAAAGCGACAGAGAGTAGAATTTTGGATTGGATACCGAGCAGGATCTTCGTAAAAATGAACAGAAGTAGTTCTTTCATGAAGTAGATGCCAGCAACCATGAATACGAGTAAGAGTAATACTGGTAGGTTTGCTTGTAGCTCATGATAAACCATTTCTGGTTTAGTCATGCCAATGGCGACGGCTTGAATTGCCAATAAGCCACCGGGTTGGAGAGGGTAGCACTTTAGAGCCATAGCTAGAGTGAAAATAAACTCAACCACTAATAGCCACCCCGCAACAAATGGGTCAACTAGGAAAAAAACAAACGGGTTGATGATTAAAAAGGAAATGATGGCAAGTTTATACCAATCAGGAGCTTTACCAAGGAAGTTTTTGATAAAAGCGTTTCCGAGAGACATCGGCATGTTAATACTCTTTTATGTTGATTATGAATAGACAAGCAATACAACATTTTGAGAATCGAGCTGTAGATTTAGTTAAAACCTATAACTAACAGTGACTTAGAAAAACTACATTCCATGTAATGTTCTGTGGTCTTGCCAAGTCACTCCCTTAGAAACTCAAGCACTGCTTATTTTTGAGCGCAACTCTACTCTTAGATAACATTTAGTCAACAGGAAAACCCCTGTAGCACTAAAAATACCTCTTTTTTGTTGAGAAACGCGATCAAAGTAGCGCAAGCATACCACTTAAAATGTGATAAAAACCGACTAGAATCAATATTTCAGCGAAATGATTAAAATTTACAGAATAACGACGGCTTATATATGATTATTACAACTTAATATTGCAAATTAATAGATTTAAAAATATGACCAATCTCATTGATTTTAAAAAGAATTTGTTGTTTTAATGGTTTGTTTAAATGATGATTTGTAGTCGCTTGCTATCCAAACCTTGAGTGCAAACGTGTGCTGAACTTTAGAGTTTTAACTCTACTTGGGTTTTGAGTGAGTAAAATTTTTTGGGGGTATTTCCGCAGGGTGTTAACTAGTGGTATGATGAGTAAATTAGAACAAAATAATTAAATTGGATTGAAGTGTAGATGGTCATTAAGGCAAAGAGCCCGGCAGGATTTGCAGAAAAGTATATCATTGAAAGTATTTGGAATGGCCGTTTCGCTCCAGGTTCTATCTTGCCCGCAGAGCGTGAGCTTTCTGAGCTGATTGGTGTTACACGTACTACGCTTCGTGAAGTACTTCAGCGTCTTGCTCGTGATGGTTGGTTGACAATCCAACACGGTAAGCCAACTAAAGTTAATCAGTTTATGGAAACGTCAGGTCTTCATATCCTTGATACATTAATGACGTTGGACGTTGATAACGCAAGTAAAATGGTAGAAGACCTGCTTGCTGCTCGTACTAACATCAGCCCTATCTTTATGCGTTATGCATTCAAAGCAAATAAAGAGGCTTCAGAGCGTACGATTACTAACGTAATTGAATCTTGTGAATCTTTACTTGCGGCACCTACTTGGGATGAATTCTTAGAATCGTCGCCATATGCTGACAAGATCAAACAATCGGTGAAAGAAGACGTAGAAAAAGATGAAGCGAAGCGTCAAACGATCTTAATTGCTAAAACTTTTAACTTCTATGATTACATGCTTTTCCAACGTTTAGCATTCCATTCAGGTAACCAAATTTATGGCCTGATCTTCAATGGTGTTCGTAAGTTGTACGACCGTGTTGGCAGCTACTACTTCTCTAACCCAGAAGCTCGTCGTTTAGCCATGGAGTTCTACAAAAACTTGTTTGTTATTTGTGAAAGCGGTGAGCGTGAGAATTTACCACTTGTGATTCGTAACTACGGTATCGCAAGCGCACAGATTTGGAACGAGATGAAGACAACGTTACCGACAAACTTTACTGAAGACGACAGCTAAGTCTTTTCATAAAAGTATTGTTCGGTTGTTTTACTTATTGAGTAAACGACGTAAAGAAACGAAAAAGCGGCGAGATAATCAAATTATCTCGCCGCTTTTTATTTATTGATAGTTGGTGAAAACGTATCAATAGGCAGTAACTTACCCTGCAAACTCTTCTGAGTCTGGACGGTTAGTAAATTGCACGCCATTTAGAAAATCGCAAAGTAGTTGGTCTTCACATACTTTGTAGTTCTTGTTCTCTGGCTTACGGAAGTAGGCACCAATCTCGTACTTACTTAGGCTGATGCCTACCACTTCTAATATATCTAATACATCTTCTGCTTTCATGTTCAACGCAATACGCAGCTTCATGAAAATCATGTTGTTAGTCAGAGCAACTTCAGGTTTAGGTTGAACACCTTCTTTTTTGCCACGCTTAATATTGATAAAACCATTTAGGAATACCGCTAACTCTTTATCTTTCATCTTAGAGCATGACTTGTCGTTGTCGTCTTTTAGCCAATTAATCACTTGGTCATGAGCAACGGTCACATCAGCTTGCTCGATAGCTTTAATGATCTGTGCATTTTTAAGGTTTAGCGCGTGTTGAATACGACGCAAGATTTCGTTGTTAGTCA
Source organism: Vibrio sp. 1F253 (assembly GCF_041439295.1). Taxonomy (NCBI): domain Bacteria; kingdom Pseudomonadati; phylum Pseudomonadota; class Gammaproteobacteria; order Vibrionales; family Vibrionaceae; genus Vibrio; species Vibrio sp. 1F253. The sequence continues at coordinate 69,848 of NZ_JBGONU010000014.1, forward strand.
CTGGGGATTCCTAAAAAGGGTTTGAAGAGTAAAAGGTGTTGGTTAGCCCGTTATTGTCGGCAAACAAATTTCTACTCTACATAGCATAGTTGACGGCGACTCTAACAGAGAACGCTTATTTTCGGTAGATATAAAAAATCCCCAATGCTTATCAACTCATTCAAGTTAAAAGTGCATTAGGGATTTCGCTATGAGTGCTTGTTATCTGACTGAAGCCAGAGCTACATTACACGCATGCCAGGTTGAGCACCTTCGTGTGGTTCAAGGATCCACAAGTCACTGCCACCAGGACCAGCAGCTAGGATCATGCCTTCAGACATACCAAACTTCATCTTACGAGGTTTAAGGTTTGCTACCATGACAGTTAGTTTGCCTTCTAACTCTTCAGGTTTGTACGCTGACTTGATACCAGAGAATACTTGGCGAGTTTCACCACCGATGTCCAGTTGGAACTTCAGTAGCTTGTTCGCTTTTGGTACTTCTTCACATGAGATAATACGAGCAATACGCATATCGACTGCTGCAAAGGCATCGAATTCAATCTCGTCTGCGATTGGCTCTTTGTCTAGCTCAGTTTGGCTTGCTTGCTCTTTTTCAGCTTCTGCTTTTTCTTTCGCAGCGGCTTCTGCGGCTGCATCTTCTTTAGAAGACTCGATCATTGCTTCTACTTTCTTCGGATCAATACGGCTAAACAACGCCTTGAACTTAGTGATTTCGTGATCAGTTAGCGGAGTAGCAATCGCTTCCCACGTAAGCTCTTCGTTTAGGAAAGCCTCAGTGCGAGCCGCAAGCTCTGGCATAACGGGTTTCAGGTAAGCCATTAGCACGCGGAATAGGTTAATACCGACAGAAGAAACTTCTTGAAGCTCTTTCTCTTTACCTTCTTCTTTTGCAAGAACCCAAGGTGCTTTTTCGTCGATGTACTGGTTAGCTTTATCAGCTAGTGCAGTAATTTCACGGATAGCGCGGCTGAACTCACGAGTTTCGTATAGCTGACCGATACGCTCTGCAGCAGCAACGAATTCGTTGTATAGCTCAGGTTCTGCAAATTCAGCAGAAAGCTTGCCTTCGAAATGCTTAGTGATGAAGCCAGCGTTACGAGAAGCTAGGTTAACAATCTTGTTTACTACATCCGCGTTTACACGTTGAGTGAAGTCTTCAAGGTTAAGGTCAAGGTCATCGATACGGCTGTTTAGCTTAGCAGCGTAGTAGTAGCGTAGACACTCAGGGTCTAGGTGATTTAAGTACGTACTTGCTTTGATGAATGTGCCTTTCGACTTAGACATTTTCGCACCGTTCACCGTTACGTAGCCGTGTACGAATACGTTGTTTGGCTTACGGAAACCAGCGCCTTCTAGCATTGCAGGCCAGAATAGGCTGTGGAAGTAAACGATGTCTTTACCGATGAAGTGGTAAAGCTCAGTTGTGCTGTCTTTCTTCCAGTATTCGTCAAAGTTGAGATCGTCGCGCTTGTCACATAGGTTCTTGAAAGAAGCCATGTAGCCAACAGGAGCGTCTAGCCAAACGTAGAAAAATTTGTTTTTCTCGCCTGGGATTTCGAAACCGAAGTAAGGGGCATCACGTGAGATATCCCACTGTTGCAGGCCAGACTCGAACCATTCCTGCATTTTGTTTGCAGTTTCATTCTGTAGAGAGCCAGAACGAGTCCACTCTTTTAGCATGCTTTCGAACTGAGGCAGATCGAAGAAGAAGTGCTCAGAATCTTTCATTACTGGAGTTGCGCCAGAAACCGCTGATTTAGGGCTAATTAGCTCAGTTGGGCTGTATGTCTCACCACAGTTATCACAGTTATCACCATACTGGTCTTCTGACTTACACTTAGGGCAAGTACCTTTTACGAAGCGGTCTGGTAGGAACATCTCTTTCTCAGGATCGAAAAGCTGAGAAATAGTACGGCTAGAAATGAAGCCGTTCTTTTTAAGTTCTAGATAGATGTGAGAAGCCAGTTCACGGTTCTCTTCGCTATGTGTGCTGTGGTAGTTATCAAAGCTGATATCAAAGCCAGCGAAGTCTTTTTGGTGCTCTTCACTAACAGCAGCGATCATCTCTTCTGGCGTGATACCCATCTGTTGAGCTTTAAGCATAATTGGCGTGCCGTGAGCATCGTCAGCACAGATGAAGTTTACAGTGTTGCCACGTAGACGCTGGTATCGAACCCAGATATCAGCTTGGATATGCTCAAGCATATGGCCAAGGTGAATAGAGCCGTTAGCGTACGGAAGCGCACAAGTTACCAAAAGTTGTCTTGGATCAGTTGCCATACTTAATAATTCGCTTTTTTGATAGGTATAAATTTTGAGAGGTAATACTACTTTATAACGTGTGATACGCCAAGGTATCAGACAAAGGATTCCCCTAGTTTTTTAGGGGTTCAGTCTTCATCTCGTGGGTGATAGCATAAATAAAAAAAGGAGCCCCAATGCGTAACTTTACTTCTAAGCAAGATTTCTGTTCATGGTTGAATGAGTTCGAGTCACCAATCCTCATCCCAGAGTGGGCGCTACACCAAAATATTGTATCGGTTGATCCGCGTGGGTCATTTGTTATTACCTTGCCTTTTGCTGCCAATCAGCTCGCGGTTGAACTGGAACAGTGGATCCACTCCCAGATTGAACAGCAACTTGTTAGCGCTTTTCAGTTTGAAGTAAAAGTGAAGCCGTCTGCGCTAGAAACAACAGTCGCGACACCTTTGAAGGGCGTTAAGAACATTATCGCCGTGACGTCGGCAAAGGGTGGGGTGGGTAAATCGACAACTTCGGTAAACCTTGCGCTTGCGTTATCTAAGTCAGGTTCAAAAGTGGGCTTGTTGGATGCGGATATCTATGGTCCATCTGTGCCTATGATGCTTGGTCAGCTAGACGCAAAACCAGAAGTACAGAATAACAAATGGATGATGCCAATCGAAGCTCACGGCATTTTTACTCATTCTATCGGTTACCTTGTATCAAAAGATGATGCAGCTATCTGGCGTGGTCCAATGGCGGCGAAAGCATTAGGTCAGCTTGTGAATGAAACCGTCTGGCCAGAGTTGGATTACCTTGTTATCGACATGCCACCGGGTACGGGTGATATTCAGCTAACGCTTTCGCAGCAGATCCCAGTGACGGGCGCGGTTGTGGTGACCACCCCTCAAGATTTGGCATTAGCCGATGCGCGTAAAGGTGTGGCGATGTTTGATAAAGTGAGCGTGCCAGTGGCAGGCTTAGTGGAAAACATGAGCTACCATATCTGTAGCCACTGTGGCGAGAAAGAGCATATATTTGGCGCTGGTGGTGCGGAAGCCATGTCTGAAGAGTTTTACCTCGATATCTTAGCGCAAATCCCGCTGCACATTGATGTACGTGAAGATATTGATGCAGGTTGCCCAACCGTTATACGTCGTCCAGATAGTGAACACACGCGTCATTACTTAGAGCTTGCTGAGAATGTGGCTGCGAAGATGTTCTGGACTGGTAAGGCGAGACCAGAGGCGATTAACTTCTCGATGGTTGAATAGCAATGGCTGATCACAAAGGTGTGTAAATCATGTTTGGGTGAGATAAACAACGGTTGGATTAAGTGGATAGCCATAGGGCTTGTGCACATAGTTGTATTTAAGTTATTTGAAAGCAAACGATTGTTTTAAGTAAATGTATTGAGATCATCAATTTGACTGCAATTAGCTAACATCGCGACTAGAATCTATATGCTTTAGCCCCTATAATCAGGCGGTTTATCTCTTCCCACCACCAAACCATATCGGGTGCAAATTAATGTCTGATAATAATCAATGTGTCATCGTAGGTATCGCTGGCGCTTCAGCTTCAGGAAAAAGCCTGATCGCGAGTACGATTTATAATGAGCTGCGCGAAAAAGTAGGCGACCATCAAATTGGTGTTATCACGGAAGATTGCTATTACAGCGACCAAAGTCACTTGAGTATGGAAGAGCGAGTTAAAACTAACTACGACCACCCAAATGCACTAGATCATGACCTTTTATGCGAACATCTACAGCAGCTAATGAGTGGCAATGCCGTGGAAGTTCCTGAATACAGCTACACAGAGCACACACGCACTTCTGAAACGACTACACTTACTCCTAAGAAAGTGATCATTTTAGAAGGTATTCTGCTTCTGACAGACCCGCGTCTTCGTAAACTAATGCACGCAAGCGTATTTATGGATACACCGTTGGACATCTGTCTACTACGTCGTGTTAAGCGTGATGTAGAAGAGCGTGGTCGAACAATGGATACGGTACTTAAACAATACCAAGAAACAGTACGCCCAATGTTCATGCAGTTTATCGAGCCTTCAAAACAACATGCAGACATCATCGTTCCTCGTGGTGGTAAAAACCGTATTGCGATTGATGTGCTAAAAGCGCATATTGCGAAGTTGTTGAAGTCTTAATCGAATAAAATTTTGCCTAAGTGACTCACTTAGCTTTATTTTTTACCGAATCAGTGGCACTTTTATAGTGCCACTTTCTTTTGGAATCTAAGCAAGGAATATGCGGATGAAGAAACTACTCATTTTCATAGCTGTACCACTGTTTGTTGTCGTTGCAGCAACTCTGGCACTAGTGCTGTTAGTGAATCCCAACCAATTTAAGCCATTAATTGTCGAACAAGCCCAAAAACACACAGGCCTAGAGCTCGTGATCGAGGGTGATATCAGTTGGCAATTCTTCCCATCTATTGGCTTCGAACTTGGTCAAACTGAATTACGTAACCCTGAAGGGTTCACTCAACCAAACCTGTTTAAGGTTGATACGGTTGGCGTTGATGTTTCGGTTACTCCGCTATTTAGCAATCAACTAGAGATCGGCAAGATCACTCTAGATGGTGCAGAATTTTATTTAGAAACGCTTAAAGATGGTCGCAAGAACATCGATGCGCTCACACAAGTGTCTGCTCCTAAGGAGTCTGAACCTGCAGCGGATACAAGTTCTGAAGCAACACCGGCGCCTCAAGAGCAAACTTCTACAGACACATCTGGCTGGACGATCAATCTTGCAGGTGTAACTGTCTCAAACGCATTGTTTGAGATGGACGACAAGCAAGCAGGTTCATTCACTAAGCTATACGATGTGTCTTTGAGTCTTTCTGAGTTTGCCGTTGATACATGGACGACCGCGACGTTTGCGGCTTCTGGTGAAAACAACCAACAGAAGTTCTCTGCAAATGGCAGTGCTGAATTCAAATTAGCGGAAGGCTTTGCAAGCTACGCATTACGAAATATTGACCTTAATGCGAAGTTCAATGATCCAGCAACGTCGATCGAGTCAGCGAAGATTGGCTTAAATACGTTTGAGTTCGATAAGGTTAACCAATTGACTTATGCGGTGATTGGTAATGCTGCTGGTCTTGACCTTGATCTTAAAGGTGGCGGTGACTTAACTGTCGATAGCGCGATCTCAAAAGTTACACTAAACAAGTTAACATTAGACTCAACATTCAAAGGTGAAACGCTTCCTCAATCACCAATGAAAGTGGATATGCTGTCTGACTTAAGCTTTGATCTAACTAAGAGTCACTTGAGCTTTGTGCTAGAGAAGCTGCAAGCTAACGCTATCGCACTAGACGGTAAAGCGGACATCACTTTATCTGAAATACCAAAGGTTCGTTTTTCTCTTCATAGCCCGAACATCGATTTAGATGAGTTTTTAGGCCTAGGTAATACATCAGAAACAGCGAGTGCTGCGCCTTCTGATTCTGCTGGTGGCTCAACTTCAAATACTACAGCTTCTTCGACGTCAAGTTCAGATAACTCGGCTCCTGCGAAAGAAGTAGAACCTGATCTGTCAGCTCTGAAAACGCTCGATGTGAAAGGTAATATCACAATCGATAAGTTCAAGGCGAACAACGCAAAAATGCAGAACGTGAAAACTGCGTTCTTAGTTAACCGTGGTATCGCAGATCTGACATCGTTTACCTCGAATCTTTACCAAGGCTCTATCTCGGCAACAGCACGATTAGATGCACGCAAGACGCCTGCGACTTACACGGCTAAGAAAAAGATTAAAGGCGTAAAAGTACAACCGTTACTGGTTGACGTAGCGAACAACGATACGCTGGAAGGTACCGGTAATATCGATGTTAACGTTAAAGGTAAGAGCTTGACGCCAACAGGAATCAAGAAGAACTTGGTAGGTACTATTGCGATTAACTTTGAAGATGGTGCGGTTAATGGCATCAACATCGCGCAACTGATTAGAGAAAACTACGCTAAGATCAAAGGCGAAAAAGTCGAAAGCAAAGATGAGTCTCAAAAGACAGATTTTAGTGCAATGAAAGCAACACTCAAGGTTGATAAAGGTTGGGTTTCAACGAACGACTTATCGGCACAGTCGCCTCTTTTACGCGTGACAGGTCAAGGTAAAGCAAACTTCATCAATGAAACGGTCGACTTCCTGGTTCGCACGTCAATTGTTGGTTCGCTTGAAGGCCAGGGTGGTAAGAGCATTGATGATCTCAAAGATGTGACGATTCCAATTAAGGTAACCGGCCAGTGGGCTGACCCGAAATTTGGGCTTGTTTTTGATGATGTGTTGAAACAGAAAGCTGAAAAAGAGATTGATCGCGGTATTAAGAAACTTGAAGAAAAATACGGTGACAAGATCAAAGATGAGAAAACTAGAGATGCAGTCAATGGTTTACTCAAAGGCTTGTTTAACTAATCGCCATTTTAAATAAATAGCATATAAATAGCGCCATTCCTTATTACGAGGAATGGCGCTTTTGTTTGGCTGCCGATAATACCCAAGAGAGATTCCCTATGAAGCTCGCCCCTCGCATTAGGGAATGACGATAGGTATTAGTGCCTTGTTCAAGGGCGTGACAGTCTAGTGGTCGTCATCCTCGAGAGGGAAGAATGACCGAGTCGGGGATCTCTGGTTGAATGCAATTACCAGTCAACGCCTTGCAGAGCTTTAACACCAGATTCAAAAGCGTGTTTAACGTTACGAACTTCAGACACGGTATCGGCCATGTCCGTTAAAGTTCGATGCGCTCCACGGCCTGTGATGATCACTGATTGCATTTTAGGGCGGTTATTCAGAGCTTCTACCACTTCATCCAATTCAATGTAGCCATAGCTCACCATGTACGTCAGCTCATCAAACAGAATTACATCAATCGACTCATCAGCTAGCATGCGTTGGCACTCTTTCCATACGCGCTGTGCGGCTTCAATATCTTTCGCCTTATTTTGAGTTTCCCAAGTAAAGCCTGTACCCATCACTTGGAACTCTACATCGAGTTTTTGAAGAACGTTCTTTTCACCGTTATCCCAGGTTCCCTTTACAAACTGAGCAACGGCACATTTCTTACCGTGACCGACTGCACGTGTAATCGTACCGAAACCTGATGTCGATTTCCCTTTCCCGTTGCCAGTAATAACCAATAACAGTCCTTTCACTTCTTGCGCTGCTGCAACACGTGCATCGACTTGCTCTTTTACTTTCTGTTGTCTTGCTTTGTGGCGTTGTTCTTTGTTGTCTTCGGTCGACATAACAAATCCTTTTAAGTTGTGATTACGCCTATCATAGCCTAACTTAACGATAGCAAAAACCATCGGAAGAACAGGTGATTACGGATGAAAAAGATACTCGTGGTTTGTATGGGGAATATTTGTCGTTCGCCAACAGGTGAAGCGGTGCTGAGAAAGAAAGCTCAGCAGATGGATATTAATGTAACGGTCGACTCCGCTGGGACGATTGGCTTTCATCAAGGCAATGCGCCAGACTCACGTTCAAAATCAGCAGGAGAGAAGCGAGGCTACAGCTTTAAAGGGATTACTTCTCGTAAAGTGGTAGATAATGACTTCGAAGAGTTTGACCTGATACTTGCGGCAGACAAGGCGAATTTAGATGACTTAGTGAGCCAGTGTCCAGTTCACCTCCAATACAAGCTCGCGTTATTTTTGAGTTTTGGAGAGTCACAATATCAAGAAATTCCCGATCCTTATTATGGTGAGGGGAATGGCTTTGAATTAGTGTTGGATTTAATCGAAGAGTCGAGCGAAGCGATACTGCGTTCAATATAGTGTAGAGGCTGTGTTCTTGGTGGGCGATAAAGTATCAAGGTTCATCGATATAAAAAAGGCCGACATTGAATGTCGGCCTTTCTAAATCTAGCTTTAAGCTATGACTAAGCTTACTTAGACATTACTTTGTAGATTGGGTCTTCTGCAACGTTCGCTTCAACTAAGCTACCGGCTTTGTGCAGCATAGCAACACAGTCTTGGCTTAGGTGGCGAAGGTGAAGTGTTTTACCTAGTGCCGCGTAACGGTCAGCAATCGTGTCGATCGCTTCAATAGCAGAGTGGTCAGTAACGCGTGAGTTTGCGAAATCAACGATAACATCTTGTGGATCGTTGTATGAGTCAAACAACTCAAGGAAGTTAGCGGTTGAACCAAAGAAGATTGGACCGTTAACTTTGTACTCTTTAGAGCCTTCAGCGTTAACCGATGTGTCTGCGTAGATGTGCTTAGCATGTTGCCATGCAAACATTAGTGCAGAAGCAACAACACCCACACCAACTGCTACCGCAAGGTCTGTTAGTACTGTAACGACAGTTACAAGGACGATAACGAAGAAGTCTTGCTTAGGAACGCGACGTGCCAACTTGAAGGTTGCCCATTCAAACGTACCGATAACAACCATGAACATAACGCCCACAAGTGCTGCTAGAGGAATCATTTCAATCAGTGCAGAGCCGAACAGGATGAACATCAGTAGTGCAACTGCCGCTACGATACCTGAAAGACGACCACGACCACCTGAGTTTACGTTGATCATCGATTGACCGATCATCGCACAACCACCCATCGCGCCAAATACTGAACACGTCACGTTCGCCATACCTTGACCAACACATTCACGGTTAGATTGTCCACGAGTGTTTGTCATTTCGTCTAGTACGGTTAGCGTTAGTAGTGATTCGATTAGACCAATCGCTGCAAGAATCACTGCGTAAGGCAGGATGATGTATAGCGTTTCTAGGCTAAACGGTACTGCTGGAATAGAGAATGTTGGTAGAGAGCCCGCTAGTGTTGCTGCTTCGTCACCAGACATAGTACGTAGGAAATCAACAACAGTGCGAGTTTCAAGATCAAGGCCTACAACCAAAGCTGTTACTGTAACAATAGCTACCAATGAAGAAGGTACTGCTGTAGTGAGCTTAGGTAGGAAGTGGATGATAGCCATTGTAAGGGCTACTAGACCTAGCATTAGTGTCATTTGACCGCTTGGTAACCAAGTTAAGGCACCTGTTACGTCTGGTGCTTTAAATTGTCCAAGCTGCGCTAAGAAGATAACGATCGCTAAACCGTTCACGAAACCAATCATTACTGGGTGCGGAACGATACGGATGAATTTACCTAGCTTAAATACACCCGCTGCAATTTGCAGAAGGCCGGCTAGCATAACTGCCGCAAAGAGGTATTGAACGCCATGGGTTGCTACTAGGCTAACCATTACAACAGCCATTGCGCCAGTTGCACCAGAAATCATACCTGGACGACCACCGAAGACAGAAGTGATTAAACCTACGATGAATGCTGCGTAAAGACCAACCATTGGGTCAACGCCTGCAACAAAGGCGAATGCTACGGCTTCAGGTACCAGAGCTAAGGCTACGGTAAGACCTGAAAGCACATCATTTTTTACAGAGTGCTTTGAAAATTGTGGGAATTCGAACATGTTTGCTCAGCTATGCTTAAAATGGGTTTACCGACACGAATGTATTGCGTAGCCAAACAGTGATGAAAAAGAGCGGCAATAGCTAAGTGTCGAAAATATAAGTGCGCGAATGCTACCCAAAAATGTGATTAAGTTCAAGGTTGAACCCTATTTTGAGTAATATATCTATTATAACTAATCGGAACTGTGGATATAAAAAAAGGGCGACTTATGAATAAGTCGCCCTTAGATAGTTCTCTGCAGATTACTCTGCGAAGCTCATTAGTATTGAGGTTTAGTCATGCCTGCGCCGGCTTTATTTGACGCTGCTTGGCTACCTGCACCTTTCGATACAAAACGCTCAGTACGGAATGGAGCCGCAACAACTTGAATCTCTTTGATCTCTTGAGGACCAGGAGCTTTAGTCATTGGTGAACCTGCTTGTTTTTTAGCAACCGCTGCCTTTGGTGCCGCTTTAGGAGCTTCTACTTTTACCACAGGAGCTTCTTCTACTTTTACACTTTCAGCTTTAGGTGCTTCAGCTTCTTCACGGCGGATAATGACTTTACCCATCGCAAGTTCAGGACATGCAAAGCCGCCAGCAATAGCTGTGTTACTTTGTGGTGCCGTCTCTTGAGCTACGTTTTGCTCCTGTACAGCAACTTGAGTTTCAACTGCTACTTGAACTTCAGCCACTTCAGGTTTTGCCTGATTATGGTGAGGTTTTGGAATGAAGCGAGGCATCACTTTACCCATAGCCATCTCTGGAGAAGCTACACCACCTTTACGTAGGCGGAATGGGTTAGGACGACGATCACGACCGCGACGACGACGTTGACCACTTGCACGTAGGTGACGTGGAGAACGACGGTTGCGACGTTGCTTCGGCTCTTCCTGTTCTGTTTGTTCATCAGCGTTTACTTGAGTTGCTTCTACTTGTTCCGCAACTTTTTGCTCTTGAGCTACTGATTGTTCTTTCGCAATAGACTGTTCTTTAGCAACAGCAGACTCATTTGACGAGTTTTCTGAAGCTTCAGCTTGTTGGTCTTTAATACGAACTTGTTTGTTCAGTTTACGACGCTGACGACGCTCTTTAATCTTAGCTGCTTTCGCTTCTGGCTTAGCCTTAGGCGCTTCTAGTTTATCAGCTTGAGCTTCTGCCGCTAGCTGTAGACCTTCTTCTGCTAATTTAGATGGTGCTAGCTCTTCGCGTTGCTTCTGCTCATCACGTGACTTATTGCGACGGTCTTGCTTAGGCTTACGAGGCTGGCGATTTTGCTGTGGAGCAGTTTCTTTCTGCTCTTCAGGTTTCTCATCACGAACTGGTTTACGACGGCGTTTGTTGTCACGGTTTTCGTTACGATTGTCACCACGCTCACCACGTTGTTCACCACGGTCACCACGTTGGTTACGACGACGGTTATCGTTACGATCACGGCGTTGACGGTTGCCGTTGTTGCGATTGTTCTTAGGCTTCTCTTCTTGCTTCTCTTCTTCTTTTTTCTCTTCTTGAGTTGAAGAGCCAAATAAGAAGCTACCGATAGCTTTGAAGAAACGACCAACTAAACCTGGTTCTTGAGTCGCTGCTGATTCAGCTTTTTTCTCTTCTACAGCTTTAGGAGCTGGAGCTGGAGTCGGTGCTGATTGAGCAGGAGCTGCGAAGCCTTTAAGAGCTGGCTCTTCGATCTTCTTAGGACGAATAGTCTGTTCTGCAGGCTCTTTGCTTTCTGCTTCTTTTAGAGCTTCTAGCTTGGTAGGCAGCAAGTAAGACAGTAGGTCGAACTCTTCACCTTCACGAACACGGATAACCTCAAAGTGCGGTGTTTCCATGTCAGAGTTAGGAACTACAGTGATCTTAACTTCTTGGTTCTTCTCGATGTGGTTTACTGAGCGACGTTTTTCGTTCAATAGGTAAGAAGCGATAGGAACAGGGACTACAGCAAGAACTTGCGCAGTGTTGTCTTTTAGAGCTTCTTCTTCGATCAGACGTAGAACAGATAGTGCTAGAGATTCGTTATCACGAACAACACCAGTACCTGTACAACGAGGACAAATGTGGTGGCTTGCTTCTGCTAGTGATGGACTCAAACGTTGACGAGACATCTCTAGAAGACCAAAGCGAGAAATACGACCAATCTGAACACGTGCGCGATCTAAACGAACGGCATCACGTAGACGGCTTTCTACTTCGCGTTGGTGGCGAACCGGAGTCATATCGATAAAGTCGATAACAACAAGACCACCTAGGTCACGTAGACGTAATTGACGTGCAATTTCATCGGCTGCTTCTAGGTTAGTGTTAAGTGCTGTTTCTTCGATATCGCCGCCCTTTGTTGCACGAGCAGAGTTGATATCGATAGAAGTCAGAGCTTCTGTTGGGTCGATTACGATAGAACCACCAGATGGAAGACGAACTTCACGTTGGAAAGCAGATTCGATCTGGCTTTCAATCTGGTAATGGCTGAATAGTGGTACTTCACCATCGTATTTCTTAACGCGATTCATGAAATCTGGGCGTATTAATTGAATGTGCGCTTGTGCACGTTCAAAAATAGTATTGCTGTCGATTAGAATCTCGCCAATATCACGACGTAGATAGTCACGAATCGCACGAACGATAACGTTACTTTCTTGGTGAATAAGGAAAGGAGCTGCATTTGAATCAGAAGCTTGCTTGATAGCGCCCCAGTGATTCAATAGAACGTTCAAGTCCCACTCTAGCTCTTCTGCACTTTTGCCTACACCCGCTGTACGCACAATTAAGCCCATACCTTGAGGAAGCTCAAGAGTGCTTAATGCTGCTTTCAGTTGAGTGCGTTCATCACCTTCGATACGACGAGAAATACCGCCAGCGCGAGGGTTATTTGGCATAAGAACTAAGTAACTACCCGCCAAAGAGATGAAAGTTGTCAGTGCAGCGCCTTTGCTACCACGTTCTTCTTTCTCAACTTGTACGATTACTTCTTGTCCTTCTCTTAGCACTTCTTTAATGCTAGGGCGGCCTTGGTATGTATAACCTTCAGGGAAGTATTCGCGGGCAATTTCTTTAAGAGGGAGGAAACCGTGACGTTCTGCGCCGTAATCAACAAATGCCGCTTCTAGGCTTGGTTCAATACGGGTAATACGTCCTTTGTAGATATTCGCTTTCTTTGATTCGTGACCTGGACTTTCGATATCTAGATCGAACAGTCGCTGGCCATCAACCAAAGCGACACGCAACTCTTCTTTTTGAGTTGCGTTAATTAACATTCTTTTCATTTAGAAATTCTCATTGTCTTTTCTTATTTTCATCATTGGTCTTATCGCTTTAGTTCGTTTCTCATGGTGCCAGATCCCATGGCTTTATCGGTGCAGCCTCCCGGCTGGAGAGGGATGCTCTGGGGCACGTCAGTCATCATAGGGAGTTAGCCTATGATCCGCGATGTGGCGGTGAATACTCAACATGAGTGTACGTGAGTAGAGCGATAAGGAACTCAGTTGACCGTGTCTTACGCCGATTGCAGCACTGTCTAATCTGAGTCATCTACTCATTTACTTGCTTATGAATGGTTAGCTGTTTAAATATTAGTCAATCCATTGATAGCAGCTGTGAACTATAGCAGTGGTCGGTAAACACAGCAATCTGCTTTGTCGTAATGCGGTAAAAAAAACAGTTTTTGTTTGGGTTTTGATAGCTCTAACTCACTGTCTATAAATAATTTATCAATTGATATTTTAATTTGCAGGAAGCTTGGTGCTTTTTTGTTCGAAGAATCAAAGAAATATAGAACTTCAATGACCTTTTAGGGATAGAGTCGCAGGGATTTTAGATAAATAAGTTCAGAATAGGGTTAAGAAAATCTCAATTATCAAAAGTGACAGTGATACAATAACCCAATGAGCGAAATTAGAACCCAAGTCCAATTTGTCGACATTGACGAAGATATGGCTGGTCAGCGTATTGATAACTTCTTACGCAACCAATTAAAAAACATCCCGAAAAGCATGATTTACCGAATCGTGCGTAAAGGCGAAGTCCGCGTTAACAAGAAACGTATTAAGGCTGAGTACAAACTAAAAGCTGGCGACTTAGTACGTATCCCTCCCGTTACTATTGAAGAGAAAACGGAAGAGAACGTACCGAGCACGAAACTCAATAAGGTTTCGGAATTGGAACAGTGCATCATCTATGAAGATGATCACATGCTGATTCTCAATAAACCATCAGGTACTGCGGTTCATGGTGGCAGCGGCTTGAAGTTTGGCGCGATTGAAGCATTGCGTGCTCTTCGCCCTGATGCTCGTTTTCTTGAGTTAGTGCACCGTATTGATAGAGATACGTCTGGCATTTTGCTTGTTGCTAAGAAGCGCTCGGCGCTAAGACACCTTCAAGCACAGTTCCGTGAAAAAACGGTTCAAAAATACTATTTCGCTTTAGTGATGGGCGAATGGAAGAACAGCTGTAAAGTCGTCAACGCACCTTTGTTAAAAAATGAAGTGAATAGCATTGTTCGAGTGAACCCGAATGGTAAAGCTTCTGAAACCCGCTTTAAGGTTTTAGAGAAATTCCAAGAGGCGACGTTGATTCAAGCTAGCCCAATTACAGGCCGTACACACCAAATCCGTGTGCACGCTCAGTATACTGGTCATCCAATAGCTTGGGATGATCGTTACGGTGATCGTCGTTTCGATGCTTATACGGGTAAAGTAGGACTGAATCGTCTGTTCTTACATGCAGCCAACATCAAGTTTACCCACCCAGGTAGCGAAGAGAAGATCGATATCTCGGCGCCAATGGAAAGAAGGTTAGAGAAAGCCTTAACTGGTTTACGTAAGCTTTAAGAAGATACGAGATTTTTCGTGAATTGAGTATCAGATGCATCAAATGGAAAAGGTTGACGAATATCGTCAACCTTTTTTTGTTTTCATATGTTGCAGAAGCTCCCCAACTCGCTCGTTCCTCGCTCTTGAGGATGACGACTTTTTAAGGTCACGTTCTATATCATTAGCGGATTAGATAAAATTGCGCGTTCCGTCATTCCCTAGACTGACGAAGGAAGGAGTAGGGTATCTCCAACAGAGTGGTAAGTATCGCTTACAACACGTTCATTCCTTGTGCCTCAAGCATATCGACTAAATCGATCAGAGGTAAGCCGATCAGCGTGTTTGGGTCTTTACCTTCCATTTGTTTAAACAATGCAATACCTAACCCTTCGCACATAAAACTGCCCGCGCAGTAATAAGGCTGCTCTTTCTCAACATAAGAAATGATCTGTTGCTCAGTTAAATCGCGGAAATGCATAACAAAGGTGTCGAGACGCGTGTCAGCTTTACTGGTCTCGCTGTTCCATACCGTTATCCCAGTATAGAAAGTGATGCTCTTACCACTTTGACGAGACAATTGCTCAATCGCTTTCTCACGAGTATGAGGTTTGCCAATGATTTCTTCGTCGATCACACATACTTGATCGGAACCAATCACTAGGCTTGGTTGTTCGACAGCACAAGACTTGGCTTTGGTTTCAGCAAGACGCATTACCAATTGTTGAGGAGTCTCTTCTGGAAGTGGCGTTTCATCGCAGTCAGGCTTCGTTGTGACAAAGTCTAACTGTAGTTTTTTGAGGATCTCTTGCCTAAATGGAGATGTAGAAGCTAAAACTAGTTGGTAATTTCTCATTTTAATTTACAATTCGTGTAAGCATTTAGTTCAGGATAACGTAACTTAGCCTGCTATTCATAATGCTCTGAACAGGAAAGGTAGGAAAGTACATTTTTTTTGCCATTTCCTTTGACTAAACACGATTTGGAAGATAAGATTCGCGCCCTATGCAAAAGGAAAAAATACCGCGTACAGTTGATCCGGCAAGAACGGCTCAAAAACGACTCGATATGGATGGTATCATTCAAGTCAGTCTTTTAAAGCGTTTAACCGAAACAACTGAAGGCGTAAAACGTGACGCGCAAGTCTCAATGTCATTTGGGCTTGATGAACAACGATTAGTCGTTATCTCTGGTAAAGCTAACGTCGAAGTCGATTTAGAGTGTCAACGTTGTAATGAGGTTTTCGCACATGAGTGCGATGTCCAATTTACTTATACTCCTGTTTACAGCGAGAAAAGTGAAGAGGAAGCACCGGAAGAGTACGATTTGGTAGATCTGAACGAGTACGGTGAGTTAGACCTGATTCAATTAGTTGAAGACGAGTTCATCCTTGGATTGCCACAAATAGCAATGCACGACGATGCGAAATGTAGCGTTAACTCAAATAACTTGGTGTTTGGTGAACTTCCTGAAGAAATTGAGGAAGATAAAAAGCCGAATCCATTTGATGTTTTAAAAAACTTAAAGAAGTAACTTATTAGTAAGTATCTTTAAGAATTTACATAGGAGTAGGGTCAATGGCCGTACAAAAGAGCAAGAAATCACGTTCAATGCGTGGCATGCGTCGTTCACACGATGCGCTAACTACAGCTGCACTTTCTGTAGACGCAACTTCAGGTGAAACTCACCTACGTCACAACGTGACTGCCGAAGGTTTCTACCGCGGCAAAAAGGTTATCAACAAGTAAGGTTGACCTTTGCAAAATCTAACCGTTGCGCTTGATGCAATGGGCGGGGACTTCGGTCCTCGTGTAACAGTGCCTGCCGCCGTGCAGGCACTGTCGTATTTCCCAGAGCTAAAAGTCATTCTAATAGGTGATCGAAACGCGATCACATCTCAATTATCTTCATTAGGTCGAATGCCTGATTCTCGTTTGAGTATCCAGCATTGTGATCGAGTTATTTCCAATTCTGAAAAACCTTCACTGGCCCTACGCAACAGTCAGGGTAGCTCTATGCGTGCTGCTATCGATCTGGTTGCCGAGTCACAAGCTGATGCTTGTGTGAGTGGTGGCAACACCGGCGCACTGATGGCGTTATCTCGTTTCCGACTCAAACTCCTTCCTGGTATTGATAGACCTGCATTGGTTTCAGCTTTGCCTACTGCATCCGGAAATCGTACATGGATGCTTGATTTAGGGGCGAACGTTTCTAGTGACGCAGATTCACTCTTTCAGTTTGCTGTCATGGGCTGTGCATTAGCAGAACAACATTTAGGTCGCGCACCACGTGTCGCTATCTTGAATATCGGTGCAGAAGAAATTAAAGGCAATGACCTTGTAAAACGATGCGCTGAAATGTTGTCTAATACTCAGTCTGTGAACTTCATAGGCTATATTGAAGGTAATCAATTACTTCAAGATGCTGCTGATGTCGTCGTATGTGATGGATTTGTGGGCAATGTCTGCTTAAAAACGTGTGAAGGTACGGCTCAGCTCTTTATTGATAAGCTAAAAACGCGCATGATGGCTTCAACAATAAAGGGTTGGATCGCCAGAATGTTGTTTTCTGAGCTATTTACTGAATTAAAAACCTTGAACCCCGACCAGTATAACGGCGCAAGTTTGTTAGGATTGCGCGGCATTGTCATTAAAAGCCATGGAAGTGCTGATGTGTCTGCAGTCGTCAACGCGATTGGTGAGGCAGTACACGAGGTCAAACGACAAGTCCCCAGTCGCATTAGCGATCGTTTGGAAGCGGTTTTACTCGAGAGGCATTATTAGTCTTCATGTATAGCAAAATTTTAGGTACTGGCAGCTACTTGCCATCTCAGGTGCGTACTAACGCAGACTTAGAGAAAATGGTAGAGACTAGCGATGAGTGGATCGTTGCTAGAACAGGTATTAAAGAGCGTCGTATTTCAGCGGAAAACGAAACTGTTGCGGATATGGCGTTTTACGCTGCTGAGAATGCCATTGAGATGGCAGGTATCGACAAAGAAGATATTGATTTAATCATCGTTGCGACAACCAGCAGTAGCCATACATTCCCGTCTTCGGCATGTCAGGTACAAGGTAAGCTTGGTATCAAAGGTTGTCCTGCGTTTGATTTAGCTGCGGCGTGTTCTGGCTTTGTCTATGCACTGTCTGTTGCTGATCAACATATCAAGACTGGTATGTGTAAAAACGTTTTGGTAATCGGTGCGGATGCACTGTCAAAAACCTGTGATCCGACTGACCGCTCTACTATCATCTTATTTGGTGATGCTGCAGGTGCGGTGGTTGTTGGCGCAAGCGAAGAGCCAGGTATTTTGTCTACTCACATTTACTCTGATGGTAAATATGGTGAGCTTCTAAGCCTAGAAGTTCCAGAGCGTGGCGGTGATGCGGACAAATGGCTGCACATGGCGGGCAACGAAGTATTTAAAGTGGCGGTAACTCAGCTTTCTAAGCTAGTTAAAGACACATTAGCGGCGAACAATATGGATAAGTCAGAGCTTGATTGGTTAGTTCCACACCAAGCGAATTACCGTATTATCTCGGCAACCGCTAAAAAGCTGACGATGTCACTTGATCAAGTTGTGATTACTCTTGATAAGCACGGCAATACGTCGGCAGCAACTGTACCAACGGCCCTTGATGAGGCTGTTCGCGACGGGCGAATTAAACGTGGTCAAACGCTTCTACTTGAAGCATTTGGCGGCGGCTTCACTTGGGGTTCTGCGTTAGTTAAATTCTAACCCCAAGCGATAATCAACAAACAAGGCACATAACTTATGTGCCTTATTCAATTTTTTGCTTTGCTTAAAGGAAAATTACAATGAGCAAATTTGCTATCGTATTCCCAGGCCAAGGCTCTCAAGCTATCGGTATGCTTGCTGACCTAGGCGAACAGTATGATGTTGTTAAAAAGACATTTGCTGAAGCTTCAGAAGCACTTGGTTACGATCTATGGGCATTGGTTCAAGATGGTCCAGTAGAAAATCTAAATGAAACTTTCCGTACTCAACCAGCTCTACTAACCGCGTCTGTTGCAATCTGGCGTGTATGGCAAGAGCTTGGTCTAGAGCAACCTGCAAACTTAGCAGGCCACAGCTTAGGCGAATACTCGGCACTCGTGTGTGCGGGTGTTATCGACTTTAAAGAAGCGATCAAGCTGGTTGAGCTACGTGGTCAACTGATGCAAGAAGCGGTTCCTGCTGGCGTTGGTGCAATGTACGCAATCATCGGTCTAGATGATGAAGCGATTGCTAAAGCGTGTGAAGAAGCGGCACAAGACGAAGTTGTGTCTCCAGTTAACTTCAATTCACCTGGCCAAGTTGTTATCGCGGGTAACAAAGCAGCAGTAGAGCGCGCTGGTGCACTATGTAAAGAAGCGGGCGCTAAACGTGCTCTTCCTTTACCAGTATCTGTGCCGTCTCACTGTGCCCTTATGAAGCCTGCAGCAGACAAGCTAGCGGTTGCTCTGGAAGCTCTAGAGTTCAACACGCCGGCACTGCCTGTTATCAATAACGTTGATGTTATTGCTGAAACAGACCCGGAAAAAATCAAAAGCGCACTTGTTCGCCAGCTGTACAGCCCAGTTCGTTGGACTGAAGGTGTACAAGCTATGAATGAGCAAGGCGTAGAGAAGCTACTAGAATTAGGCCCAGGTAAAGTTCTTACCGGTCTAACAAAACGAATCGTAAAAACTATGACAGCTGCTGCAGTTAATGACACTGCATCACTAGAAGCTGCTAAGTAAATAAACACTTAATAGAGAAGTTATGATGAATTTAGAAGGCAAAGTTGCACTAGTTACAGGCGCAAGCCGTGGTATCGGTCGTGCAATCGCTGAACTTTTAGTTGAGCGTGGTGCTAAAGTTATCGGTACTGCTACGTCTGAAGGTGGCGCTGCTGCAATCAGTGAGTACCTAGGTGAGAACGGTAAAGGTCTTGCTCTTAATGTAACGGATGTTGACTCAATTGCAGCTACACTGAAAACCATCAACGATGAATTCGGTGCGATTGACATTCTGGTTAACAACGCAGGTATCACTCGTGATAACCTACTTATGCGTATGAAAGACGATGAATGGAATGACATCATCGATACTAACCTAACGCCTATCTTCCGCATGTCTAAAGCTGTATTGCGTGGCATGATGAAGAAGCGTCAAGGACGTATCGTAAACGTTGGTTCTGTAGTCGGTACTATGGGTAACGCTGGTCAAGCTAACTACGCAGCTGCAAAAGCAGGCGTAATTGGTTTTACTAAATCAATGGCTCGTGAAGTTGCGTCTCGTGGTATTACAGTGAACACTGTAGCACCTGGTTTCATCGAAACTGACATGACTAAAGCGCTAAATGATGACCAACGTGCAGTAACTTTGGCGAATGTACCAGCAGGTCGACTAGGTGACCCTCGCGAAATCGCTGAAGCTGTGGTATTTTTGGCGTCACCTGCGGCAGCTTATATCACAGGTGAAACACTTCACGTCAATGGCGGTATGTACATGGTGTAAATTATGTGCAACATTTGTGCATGATTTAAGTCAAGATCATACGTAATTTCGGTTAAAATCGTGAAAATTGTGGTTTGACCAGAAAAGTTGACCTTGCAACTTTCAATAGATTGAATAAACTACGGAAAACATCGCATAAAGCGAACTCTGTAAAGGAAAAGAAAAAATGAGCAACCTCGAAGAACGCGTAAAGAAAATCATTGTTGAACAGCTAGGTGTAGACGAAGCTGAAGTTAAAAACGAAGCTTCTTTCGTTGATGACCTAGGTGCAGATTCTCTAGACACAGTTGAGCTAGTAATGGCTCTAGAAGAAGAATTCGACACTGAGATTCCAGATGACGAAGCTGAGAAAATTACTACTGTTCAAGCTGCTATCGATTACGTAACTAGCGCTCAGTAATAATCTCTCCCAGGCGGTCACCTCGACCGCCTGTGTTTTATCTAACTCATCTATCCTCATCTTAAATCACCTCAATCCCCGGAGTGTAATATCGTGTCCAAGCGTCGTGTAGTTGTCACTGGCATGGGTATGTTGTCGCCGGTAGGCAACACTGTAGAATCTTCTTGGAAAGCCCTGCTAGCTGGTCAAAGTGGTATCGTTAATATCGATCATTTTGACGCAACCAATTTCTCAACTCGTTTTGCAGGTCTAGTTAAAGACTTTAACTGCGAAGAGTATATGACTAAAAAAGATGCTCGTAAGATGGACTTGTTCATCCAGTACGGCGTCGCAGCAGGTATTCAAGCTTTAGATGATTCAGCCCTAACTATTACTGAAGAAAACGCTCCTCGTGTAGGCGTTGCTATCGGTTCTGGTATTGGTGGTCTTGGTTTGATCGAAGCCGGTCACAAGGCTCTAACTGAAAAAGGCCCTCGTAAAATCAGCCCGTTCTTCGTACCGTCGACGATCGTGAATATGATTGCGGGTCACATGTCTATCATGCGTGGCCTACGCGGTCCAAACATCGCGATCTCTACAGCATGTACGACTGGCCTACATAACATTGGCCACGCGGCTCGTATGATTGCATACGGCGATGCTGACGCAATGCTAGCGGGTGGTGCTGAAAAAGCATCGACACCACTAGGTATGGGCGGTTTTGGTGCGGCTAAAGCACTGTCTACTCGTAACGATGAGCCTCAAAAAGCTTCTCGTCCATGGGACAAAGGCCGCGACGGCTTTGTTCTTGGTGACGGTGCAGGCATGATGGTTCTTGAAGAGTATGAACATGCTAAAGCTCGTGGCGCTAAGATTTACTGTGAGCTAGTTGGCTTCGGTATGTCGGGTGACGCTTACCACATGACATCTCCAAGTGAAGATGGTTCTGGTGGCGCACTAGCAATGGAAGCGGCTATGCGTGATGCTGGCATTACTGGTGAACAAATCGGTTATGTTAACGCACACGGTACTTCGACTCCTGCAGGTGACGTAGCGGAAGTGAAGGGCATCAAGCGTGCTCTTGGCGAAGCAGGCAGCAAGCAAGTCTTGGTTTCTTCTACGAAATCAATGACTGGCCACCTTCTAGGTGCTGCGGGTTCTGCTGAAGCGATCATCACTGCGATGTCTCTAATTGATCAAATTGTTCCACCAACAATCAATTTAGATGATCCTGAAGAAGGCTTAGATATTGACTTAGTACCTCACACTGCGCGTAAAGTTAGCGGTATGGAATATGCTGCATGTAACTCATTCGGTTTCGGTGGTACTAACGGCTGTTTGATCTTCAAAAAGATTTAATCATCTTATATAAGAGTCAAACATCGTAGATAGTCATAATTAGAACTGTTTTTAAACGGCTCGATGCTTTAGCATTGAGCCGTTTCTTTTTATGGGGAAAAACATGTTTTGGGTTGATGGAGAAAGTCAGCAAACTGTCGATATCTTAGATCGCTCGTTTCAGTATGGAGACGGCTGTTTTACTACCATGCTTGTTCAAGATGGCCAGATTCAATATTTTCACGATCATCAGCGTCGTGTTGATGATTGTCTTAAAGCGTTACGCATTTCCGAACTTGATTGGAATACGGTTAACCTTTGGCTCGATAATGCACTTGAACATATCCAACACAATGCGCTTCCTGGTACAAAGAGCCTTAATGGTTCAACGAATCTTCAAGATAAAAACAAGCCTCATAATGAAAAAGCAGGGCTCAAGCTGCACGTTAGCCGTGGGGCTGGCGGTCGTGGCTACAGTGCCAAGAATATCGCCAAGCCAACGATAACCATCAGTACATTTGATTACTCAAATCATTATTCCGCGTGGCAAGATTCCGGTGTAGAACTCGGTATCTGCCAACAAGCACTGGGTTTGAGCCCATTATTGGCCGGTCATAAGCACAATAATCGCCTTGAGCAAATCTTGATGAAAGATGAAATGGATCAGGCCGGTGAAGTGGATGGCGTGGTTCTGGATATATCAGGTAACGTGATTGAAACCACCATGGCTAATCTGTTTTGGCGAAAAGGGCAGACGATTCACACTCCTCAACTGACGCAAAGTGGCGTTGCTGGGGTTATGCGTAAGCAAGTGTTAACCGCGCTGAATCAAGCTGAACTTTCCGTTACTATTAGTGACTACTGCTTATCTCAACTCATGCAAGCTGATGAGGTTTTCATGACCAACTCCATTTTAGGGGTTGCCCCAGTTACCCGTATTAGTGATACCCAATTCAACATTGGAACCGTTACTCGTAGCCTTCAAGGACAACTAAACTCGTGATCAAAAAGTTATTTATTTTTATTATATTGTGCTTAATCGCAGCCAGTGCTGCTGGTTTTTATGTTTACAACCAAGCGCAAGATAACCTGAAACAAGTTATTCAATTAGAAAAACCACAAGTCGTGACTGTTGCTTCAGGTAGCAGCTTTAACCGCGTTCTAGCCCAGTTGATTAACGAGGGGCTTTTCGAGGCTTCTCCTTATGAGAAATTAATCCGTAAGTTACATCCTGAGCTTGTAGACGTAAAAGCGGGTACATTTCTGCTTGAACCGGGTTTAACCTTAGAGCAGGCGCTACAAGTGCTTGTAGAAGGGAAGGAGCACCAATTTACCATTACCTTTGTAGAAGGCAGTCGTTTTGACGAGTGGCTTGTTCAGCTAAAAGACAACGAATTCATTCAGCAGACGTTGAATGATGTCTCTGAAAAAGAGATCGCACAAAAGCTTGGTATTGAAAATGAAAAGCTAGAAGGCCTTTTCTTAGCGGAAACATACCACTACACCTATGGCACAACGGATTTAGATTTGTTGAAACGTGCCCACCGAGATCTAATGAACGTGGTCAATGATGAGTGGGAAAATAGAGCCGATAAACTGCCTCTTAAATCGCCTTATGAAGCTTTAATTCTTGCGTCTATCATCGAGAAAGAGACTGCTGTCGCTTCTGAGCGTGAGCGTGTGTCTTCTGTATTCGTTAACCGCTTGAACAAGCGTATGCGTTTGCAAACTGACCCAACGGTTATCTACGGCATGGGCGATAGCTACAAAGGCAATATTCGTAAGAAAGATCTACGCACACCAACGCCGTACAACACCTATACAATGAGCGGTTTACCGCCAACACCGATCGCGATGGCGGGTAAAGCGTCTATCAACGCGGCTCTGAATCCAGAGAAGAGCAACTACCTTTATTTTGTTGCGAGTGGAACCGGCGGTCACGTATTTTCAAAGAGTTTGACTGAGCATAACCGTGCAGTACGAGCTTACTTAAAGCAATTAAGAAAAAACAAATAAAGAAAGAATTATGAATCAGTCGAAATTTATCGTGGTTGAAGGCCTTGAAGGTGCTGGCAAAAGTACAGCAATCAATGCCATCGTTGAGACATTGAAAACAGCTGGTGTCGCTGACATCGTTAATACTCGTGAACCCGGTGGTACCGTGCTTGCCGAGAAGATGCGCTCGTTGGTCAAAGAAGAACACGAGGGCGAGAAGCTTCAAGACATGACTGAGTTGCTGCTGATGTACGCAGCGCGTGTTCAATTAGTAGAAAACGTCATCAAGCCTGCACTAGACAGTGGTAAATGGGTGTTGGGTGATCGCCATGATATGTCATCTCAAGCTTATCAAGGTGGTGGTCGTCAGATCGCACGCACTACGATGGAATCACTGAAAGAAACCACGCTAGGCGGTTTTAAGCCAGATTTAACACTATATTTGGACCTAGACCCTAGAGTAGGACTAGAGCGTGCCAGAGGCCGTGGTGAGCTTGATAGAATTGAAAAAATGGACATCTCATTTTTCGATCGCACGCGTGAACGTTACCTTGAGATTGCAGAACAAGACGAAACGGTTCTTGTGGTTAATGCACAGCAAGAGATTGAGCAAGTGGCTGCTGATATTAAAGTTGCGCTAGGTGCTTGGCTCGATAAACAGTAGGTAGTCATGGCTGAAGTTTATTCTTGGCTCACACCTGTATGGAGTGAGTGGAAAAAAAGTCTCGATGCAGAACGTTTTCCTAACTCTGTGATCGTTAATGCGCCTGAAGGGCTGGGCGTGGAAGCGCTGGTTAGTCAGCTCACGTCGGCACTGATGTGTGTTAACTACGAAAGTGAAGCATGCGGCTTTTGTCACAGCTGTGAATTAATGAAGTCGGGGAGTCACCCTGATTTCCATGTAATCGAACCTGAGAAAGAAGGTAAATCGATTACCGTTGACCAAGTGCGTGCGAGTAACCGCTGGGCTCAACAGTCGTCACAGTTGGGTGGCTTGCGTGTCATTTTGCTTAGTCCGGCTGAAGCGATGAATGAATCGGCGTCTAATGCGCTGTTGAAAACACTGGAAGAACCTGCGAGTAATTGTATTTTCATCCTTTCAACGCGCAACAGTAATCGCTTAATGCCAACTATTCTTAGCCGTTGCCAGCAATTTAATGTGGTGTGTCCACAATTGGATGCAGGATCGGCATGGTTAAATGGAGAAGTTGGTAAAACGGTTCCTCAGTACATACTGACATTGAACGACAACGCCCCCCTGAAAGCTAAAGCAATGTTTGATCAAGGTGGCGTCGAAGCTTCAACAAAAGCGCTCGATGGCTTTGTGAATGTGATAAAAGGCACTCAACCCGACATGCTGAAGTTCTCTACAGAGCTTAGCAAAGACCCTTTGATTCAACTTAGCTGGCTTTGGCATTTATTGTCAGATGTACAAAAGCTGCATTTTGGTTTAGCTAATCAGGCTATCATTCCGAGTGCGAAAGCACTGTGTGAGGTGATGTCTTATCAAAGTGCTTATGCAGCGTCGAATAAACTGCTGATATTGATTGAGCAGTTAAAGCAACACCCTGGGCTCAATACGGAGCTACTCATAATGAATTGGCTGATAGCCACTTGCGAGGATACATGTTCGTAGATTCCCATTGTCATTTAGACAAACTGGATTACCAAGATTTACACACCAGCGTAGAAGACGTGGTTAATAAAGCGAAAGCAGCCAACGTTGACCAACTGCTTTCTGTCGGTGTGACGTTGGATTCGTTTGAAAACATGCTTGAGATGATCTCGCCGTTTGATAACGTTAAGGCTTCGTGTGGCGTTCACCCTCTCGACGTAGAGAGCGACTTCTGTTTAGACAGAATGCGTGAGTACGCGAGCAACCCTAAAGTGGTGGCGATTGGTGAAACTGGCCTAGATTATCATTACCAACCAGAGACTGCAGAGCTACAACAGCTCAGGTTCAAGCAGCAAGTTGAGTTGGCTGTTGAGCTTAATAAACCTTTGATCATCCACACGCGTAACGCGCGTGAAGATACGTTAGCTATTTTACGCGATGGTGGAGCAGAGAAGTGTGGTGGTGTGATTCACTGCTTTACTGAAGATCAAGCGTTCGCTGAAGCGGCAATGGAATTAGGTTTCTATATCTCGATCTCAGGAATTGTGACCTTTAAACAAGCCACAGAACTTAAAGACGTTGTGAAAAACCTACCTCTAGATAGGTTGCTGATCGAAACGGATTCGCCATATTTGGCGCCAATTCCATATCGTGGTAAAGAGAATCAGCCTGCATATGTAGTCGAAGTTGCGGCTTATATCGCCCAGTTAAAAGGGGTATCAATGAAAGAGGTTGCTGAACAAACGACCAAAAATTACCAAAAACTTTTTTTGCGATAGAAATCTAACTAAACAAACAAAAGGGAGCGAAAGCTCCCTTTTTGTGTTTTTGATCACCAAAAATGCGTTTTTTTTTAATGTTTACGGAATATGTTGAACTTGAGAGCGTGAATTACAACATTTGTAATTTTGTTACTAAAAATAACATTACCCTCTATTTTATTTACTCAGTAAAATAATAGAGGATGATTGTAATTTGTTTGTTTTTCAGTTGGTTAGCGGGTTGTAAAGCATTGCATTTCTATATTTGACATGTGATCCAAGACGTGTTTTGAAACTAAATTTCGTAAGTGACTAGAAAGTTAGTTCCCCATCAATATATATTTAGCGGCAGAAAATATAATGCAATACATGGTTACATTTTCACTGGGTGCTAACATATAGGCTACGGGGGTGTGCCGTTAGGACCCATATAATTATTTTATCTTTATCAGGAGCATAAACATGTTTAAGAACCTTTTTGCTAGCCTGCAGAAAGTTGGTAAGTCTCTGATGCTACCAGTATCAGTTTTACCAGTTGCGGGTATTTTGCTAGGTGTCGGTGCAGCAGACCTTCCTTTCATTCCAGAAATCGTTTCAAACTTAATGGAACAAGCGGGTGGTTCAGTATTCGGTCAAATGGCACTACTGTTCGCAGTAGGCGTAGCACTTGGCTTTACTAATAACGACGGTGTAGCTGGTCTAGCTGCTATCGTTGGTTACGGCATCATGACTGCTACACTAGGCGTAATGGCTGGTGTAATGGGCGTTGATAAAATCGACACTGGTGTACTAGGTGGTATCCTAGTCGGTGGTGTTGCTGCTTGGGCATTCAACCGTTTCTTCCGTATTCAACTACCAGAGTACCTTGGCTTCTTCGCTGGTAAGCGTGCTGTGCCAATCATCACAGGTTTCTCTGCGATTGGTCTAGCAATCCTACTATCTGTAGTATGGCCACCAGTTGGCGGCGCTATTTCTGCGTTCTCTGATTGGGCTGCTCACCAAAACCCACAAGTGGCGTTTGGTATCTACGGCATCGTTGAGCGTTCTCTGATTCCATTTGGTCTTCACCACGTTTGGAACGTACCTTTCTTCTTCGAAGCTGGTACTTGTGTAAACGCTGCTGGCGAAACTCAAAACGGTGTTCTTACTTGTTACCTAGTTGCTGATGACGCATCTCGTGCAGCGGGCAATGGCTTCGGTCAGCTAGCTGGTGGTTACATGTTCAAGATGTTCGGTCTACCTGCTGCTGCAATCGCGATTGCACATTCAGCTAAACCTGAAAACCGTGCTAAAGTAATGGGCATCATGGCTTCTGCTGCGTTGACTTCATTCCTAACGGGTATCACTGAACCAATCGAATTCTCATTCCTATTCGTTGCTCCTGTACTGTACGCAATCCACGCTCTATTAGCTGGTTCTGCATACGTTCTTGCGAACACTCTAGGTTTTGTACACGGTACATCTTTCTCACACGGTCTAATCGACTTCCTAGTTCTATCTGGCAATGCGTCTAAGATGGGTCTAATGGTTGTATGTGGTGTTGCTTACGCTGCAATTTACTACATCGTATTCCGCACTGTGATTAAAGCACTTGACCTTAAAACTCCGGGCCGTGAAGACGAATCTGAAGAAGAAGTAGTTGCTACAGGTTCTGAACTTGCTGGTGAGCTAGTTGCTGCATTCGGTGGTAAAGCGAACATCACTGGTCTTGACGCTTGTATTACTCGTCTACGTGTTGCAGTAGCTGATACCGCTCTTGTTGACCAAGACAAACTGAAGAAACTAGGCGCTGCAGGTGTTGTTGTAGTTGCTGGTGGCGTACAAGCTATCTTCGGTACTAAGTCTGACAACCTTAAGACAGACATGGATGAGTGGATCCGTAACAACGGTTAATTCGCTGATTCAATAAATTGAAAGGAGGCCTTACGGCCTCCTTTTTTGTTTTCTGCAATATGCAAAATATCCTCACGTTTAATACCAATCGTAGTAAATAACTGGTCATCCTAGCTTGTTAAAAACCTCGATAACTTCGTTAGAATTTTTGATTGTAGAACAACTACTTATCAAAAAATTATGCCTTGTTCTCAAGGTTTTTTCCTGCGCTATTCCTGAACACTTACTTACTGTGATTGGTATAAGCTCTTCTTACTCAACTAGCTCTACTCAACTCTATGTGTTGAAGGCCGATACCGAACCTTGAGCGCCAGTTCGCTTTTACCTAGCGATGACACCTCTCTTTGTGAACCCAGTACACTACCATTTTTAAAAACAGTCTGAGAATATTATGAAACATCGTTATTTGATCGGCCTTATGTGCTGCAGCGGAGCCGCGTTTGTGCATGCTTCTGAAGCACCAGATTTGGAAGTTGGATTAGCCATTGACCAAGACCTGAGTGTCGTTGTCGAATTTGATCAGAAATACCGTGCCACGATTGGCAACGACGGTGCTGCATTTGACTACATTTTGAAGCGTGGTCAGTTTGAGGCTGAAGCTCCGTTGAGTTGGTATGTCGGTGCAGGTGCTTGGGCTGAGTGGAATGATGATTTTGGCTTACGTTTGCCTTTAGGTGTTAAAGTGAATTTCTACGAAGGTTGGAATGCGTACGCTCAAGTTCACCCTGAGCTCGACATGTATAAAGGTGTTGAATTACAAGTGGGTGGTGCACTGGGTATCACCTACAAGTTCTAGGTGATGAGACAAAAAAATGCCAGCTTAGTAGCTGGCATTTTTGAATGGTTTAAATAAGGTTATTTCTGTTTGTCCATTGCACGCTTTATGCAAATTGCAGCACCACCCCAAGTGATACCAAGACCAAGAACCATCATAATAATCGCACTCGTTGTCATGATTATGCTTCCTTCTTACTTGTCATATTTATGATAATGCCAATTGCTAGTAATCCTGCGATCATCGCCCAGCCAAGAGTCAGGTCGTAGCCACCGTAACCGTCTGTAAACAATGCGCTTAGTTTAGTTGCAAGAATGATTGCAAGCATAACGGGAGTGACGAAGCGTAAACATACGTTAAACCATACGCCAATAGAGAAATCTGAAATCTCATTGACGTACGCACGTACATCGCTAACTTTGTTTAGTAGCCATGCCATTAGAAGGATTTCAATGAATCCGCCTACCATGATGCCGACGTTGTTAGCGAAGTGATCGACTAGGTCTAGTAGAAGTAGGCCGCCGTTAGTTGCAAATGCCATAGACACCACAACACCAACGCCAATAACAATACTTGCTGCTTTTTTACGGCTCCAGTTCAGCTTGTCCATAATTGCAGATGTTACTGCTTCCATAATTGAGATATGAGAGCTTAAACCAGCCACAACAAGTGCAAAGAAGAATAGTGGACCCAGAATATACGGTGCTGGAAGTAAATTAATCGCAGCAGGTAGCGTAACAAACGCAAGGCCAACGCCTGCTGATACTACTTCAGTTAATGGTTTACCTTGTTCTTGAGCCATGTAGCCAAGAACAGAGAAAATCATAATACCCGCAAGAATTGAGAAACCACAGTTGATAAGAACCGTCATGAACGCGTTGTTCGTGATATCTGATTTTTCTGGCAAATAGCTTGAGTAAGCCAACATGATCGCAAAACCGATACTTAACGTGAAGAAGATTTGTCCATAAGCAGCAGCCCATACTTTTACGTCCCAGATCTTGCTGAAATCAGGTTCGAACATGTAGTTCACACCATCTAGAGCTCCTGGAAGGAAAACCATGCGTCCGATAAGCAAAATCACCATTATGAACAACACTGGCATCATTACTTTAGAAGCACGTTCGATACCAGCTTTAACACCACCCACGATAGCTGCATAAGTGATTGCCCAAGCGAGTAACATTGCGCCAGCGATGCCCCATTGGATGCTACCTAGGTTCGTCGGTGAGTTATCACCTAGAGCTAGATATTCACTGAAGAAGAATGCGTTAGTGTCTGTTCCCCAGCTTTGATTGAATGACATACCGAAGTATGAAATTGCCCAACCGATAACGGCAACATAGTAGACCGCGATGACAGCCGCTACACCCACTTGGAACCAACCAAGCCACTCAAATTTTGAGTTGATGCGCGCTAAGGTTGCAGGTGCAGAGCCACGATATTTTTGACCCATACTGAACTCTAGGATCATAAATGGGATACCAGCCGTAAGCATGGCAAATAGATATGGAATGAAAAAAGCACCGCCGCCATTTTCATAAGCCATATATGGAAAACGCCAAATGTTTCCTAAACCAATAGCAGATCCTACTGCGGCAAGGATAAATCCTGCTCGGGATCCCCACTGTTCTCGCTTCATATTTAACTCCTTTACAACTTCCCTGAGGTATGAAGCTTCTCGTCACGCTGTGCTTGGTAAGGAGATGATAGTTAAAACAGGCAAACGGTTTGACTGTTTACTTTATCTTCCGTGATTAAGAAAAGTTTAGATTATTATTTTGTTAGCGATTGGAGAACTCAGCGGATAATTCTTAATTGTTTGATGTGTGTTTGCATAACCTGAAATATTCAGCTGATGCGTGCTAATGAGCCTACCTAGTTAGAATGGTTAAAGCAATAGATTAGCTATGTTTAATAACTGTAGGGTTATGGTCTTTAAGATGTTAAATGGTGGTTATTTTAGAGGTATTAATTGGTTTGGGGTTTTCTGGTTGGTTTATGTGTCTGATTTTTTCGGCTTTATTAGGTTATGTGACTTTATTTAAAAGTAGAGCGTATGACTGAAATTCATACACTCTATAGTTGAACTGACCAACTATTCGGAGGTTCTATTGGTATGAGATGGTCATCGATACTTAGAAAGTAAAACTCAGTCCGACATTGGCTTGGAATTGGTTCATCCAGTCGGTATCAAAGCGGATGATGCACTCTTGCCCGTTACTTGGGATGTTACAAACGCCGGAGGTGTCGTTATCGACAACGGTACCTAACCAACGTAGTTGTGTGTTTAACGCTAATCGGTCACTAAATTTGTACTCTAAACCACCAAAGATAGAGGTTGAGAACCCATACTTATCCTTTGCCCAGTCTACATCGACGTAAGAAGCACCAAGGCCTAATCCCAAATAACCAGACAACACAGAAGAAGCTGGGTAGTAAATGCTACTTTGAAAGTGCAGGTATTGGATGGAGGAGCTTAGGTTGAGCGTTTCTAATTCAGAGCTTTGATTAGAATAGAAAAAGCCGATGCGTCCTTTTTCAAATGGCGTTTCAATCGAAAAGGTGTAGTTTTCAGACCCTTTCATATCATAGGTTTTACCGTCCTGGTCTTCGACACTGCCACCGCCTGTATAGCCCACCATCGGAGTAATGATGATCTCCGGCGAGGCATATACGCTCGAAACGGAGAGAAGCGTAATCATTGCCATTATATTTGCTTTGTTATTCATGAGTATATCCTTATCCATACACTTACTAATTGTGATGGTTACATCAATATTGTGCGACTAATTTCGACGATTCTTGAAGATACTTCACACACCTGATAGTACTTAAATAGAGACTCGACAAATTAATAATAAGACAGAGGTGTCTATGGACCATAATCTGAAAAATGCCCTACAAATAACGGTTGTCATCTACGCAATCATTCTCTCATTTGGCTTTATTGCAATTGGTAGTTAATACCATCTATTGCGAGGCTGGGTTTTTATACTCAGGGAATAATGAATAGTGGGATTATAACCAATATTGATACAGCAATAGACTTAGATTATTACGCTAAGTTTATTGCTGGAAAAACTGCACTGGTCGCCCAAGGTGGTGGACAGAGAAGTATTTTTACTTCTGGAGTGCTGGATGCCTTTCTTCTTTCAAATTTTGATCCCTTCGACGAGTTTTTTGGTACCTCTGCAGGTGCTCTTAATTTGTGTGCTTATCTGTGCCGCGATAAAGGCCTTGGCCGTTCTTTCCTTCTCGACCTTACAACGTCCCCTGAATTCTTCAATCTCTTTTCTTATATACGACACAGAAAGAACCTTGGATTAGAATGGGCCTTAGAACAAATCATGGCTTACCCATACAAGCTTGATTTGGATTTAGGACGACAAACGCTAGGCGAGCGCCATTTCTATGCAGCCGTCACGGATTCTAAAGACTTACGAGATCACTACTTCCCAGTATTGGGTGAAGATTGGTACAAAGTGATGATTGCAACCTGTGCGATCCCTCGCTTATACAATGATGAAATCTTTATTGGCGACAATGCTTATGTGGATGGTGGTGTATCAGCTTGCATCCCGGTTCAAGAAGCGTGGCGTAGACAAGCCCGTTCCATTGTTGTGATCCGAACTGAGCCAGCGTTAGAGGAAGAGGTCGAGGTTCAAGCTAACAGTACGCGATTAAAAACACCCAAACCGATATCAGCCGAAGAACTGGAATGGTTCCGCGAATCTTTTGACAGTGTTCAAGGTCATTGGCAACAAAAAGTGGAACAGTGGAAAACCGATTGGAGCTCGTTCTTTCAACAACAAATTCTCAGCTCAAAAGAACAGAAGCGCGACAGATCACATTTGGATTTACTGAATGGTGGTCGATGGTTATTCGGGGCGGATGACATCTATAGATTAAGTCATTTAATTGGTGATAAGTTTGATTCCGGCTTAGCAGATATGCTGATGGTGCATTACCAAACTTACTCATTGACTCAGGATTTTTTGAACTCCCCACCAGACGATGCTTTTGTCGTGCAAATTGCCCCGAGTAAGCCGCTGAAATCCAATTCATTAATGAGTAATAAAGAAGATTTACTGCACGATTATGATTTGGGTTTAGAAGCCGGTTACCGATTTGTTGAAACTTATACCTCTACGAAAAATGCCCGCAGTTCACACATGCCACAGTTGGCAACCATTGCTGCTGAGAAGTAATGCTTGAGGTTGATTAATAATATTTGAAGTTGATGAGTTAGCATTCCGTTAGTTAACTATATCTTTAGTAACTATATTTTTAGTAACCATGTCGTTGACTAGTAATGGCGTTAATTGTTGATGTTATTAACGAAGAATATACTGAAATGAAAAAGGGTTATTGAACTTGGTTCGATAACCCTTTTTTGTCATGAGATTAGGCAAATCGTTTCGCCTTACGGGCAAACATTAGGTGACAGGCAAGATTCTCATACAGTTGGTTGATCCCGCCACATCCATAATGTCGCCTTGAGTGACGATAACGAGATCGCCAAACTTAAGATGCTCTTGCTCTTTTAGGCAGGTGAGCGTAGATAGGGCAATGTCAAAACTGTCTTTGGCTTCTGTCTCGAAGTAGATAGGTGTTACACCTCGGTACAAGGTACAGCGATTAAGTGTTCCTTCGTTACGAGATAGTGCGTAGATAGGCATATCTGCACTTAGACGAGACATCATCAGTGCAGTACGGCCTGATTCAGTGAGAGTGACTACGCCTTTAATGCCTTCCATATGGTTTGCCGAGTAGATAGTCGCCATCGAAACGGTTTCTTCGGCGGTCACAAACGTGCGGTCAATTCGGTAATTGGATTGGTTGTTAATCCCCGCCATTTTCTCAGCACCAATACACACTTCAGCCATCGATTTTACGGTTTCGACCGGGTAATCACCTGCAGCTGTTTCACCTGAAAGCATGACCGCATCTGTTCCATCAAGTACCGCATTGGCAACGTCCATGACTTCGGCACGGGTTGGCATTGGCGCTGAAATCATCGATTCCATCATTTGAGTTGCGGTGATCACCGTTCGGTTAAGCGCTCTAGCACGACGTATAAGCTGTTTTTGTACTCCGACCAATTCAGGGTCGCCAATTTCGACTCCGAGGTCACCACGAGCTACCATGACCACATCTGAGGCCATTATGATGTCATCCATGTTCTCAACAGTGGCGACCGTCTCTGCTCGCTCTACTTTTGCTACAAGGTGAGCTTCTAAACCTGCTTCTCGTGCGAGTTGACGAGCGTAGTGCATGTCTTCGCCGTTGCGTGGGAAAGACACCGCAAGGTAATCCACTTTGATTTGTGCGGCGGTGACGATGTCGCGTTTGTCTTTTTCTGTCAGCGCTTCTGCTGACAAGCCGCCGCCTTTTTTGTTTATGCCTTTATTATTCGAGAGAGGGCCGCCAATGATGACTTCGGTATGAACGCGACAACCTTCCACTTCGGTTACTTTTAGCTGTACACGACCATCGTCTAGCAACAGGATGTCGTTAGCTGAAACGTCGTTAGGTAATTCTTTATAATCAAGACCGACCGCTTGTTGGTTGCCTTCGCCTAAACCAAGGCTACTGTCGAGAGTAAATTGGTCACCAACGGCAAGTTGGATTTTGCCATCTTTGAATGTTGACACTCGAATCTTGGGACCTTGTAAGTCACCGAGAATAGCGATCTGAGTGCCAAGTTTTTTGGCTATTGCTCGGACATTTTCTGCACGTTGTATATGGTCGTCGCTAGTGCCGTGAGAGAAGTTCATACGGACGACATTGGCACCGGCTTTGATGATCTCTTCAAGCACGTTACCTTTATCAGTAGAAGGGCCTAGCGTTGTGACGATTTTCGTTTTTCTTAATTCGGCTGTCATGAATACTCCTAGAGTGAGGCCAAGTAATCTATTAAAAGACTAGGGCGTGTTGATCTTTCGAGCTGATTTTTGCAGCGAGTTGCTGGGTATTTAT